>MIDV01000001.1 GCA_001830245.1 Lysobacterales bacterium RIFOXYA1_FULL_69_10
CCGTCAGCGTCGTCTTGCCGTGGTCAACGTGACCGATCGTGCCGACGTTCACGTGCGGCTTGGTGCGCTCGAACTTACCCTTGGCCATGATGCTCTACCTCTGAACTTGAGTTGGATTTCTTGTAGGGGGTCGGCGGGCGCAAGCCCGCCGGATCTGGATCAGGACTTCTTCATCACCGCTTCGGCGATGTTGGTCGGCGCCTCGGCGTAATGGTCGAATTCCATCGTGAAGGTCGCGCGGCCCTGCGACATGGAGCGCAGGGTGGTGGCGTAGCCGAACATCTCGCCCAGCGGGATCATCGCGTTGATGATCTTGCCCGACGGGCTGTCGTCCTGGCCCTGCAGGATGCCGCGGCGGCGGCTCACGTCGCCCATCACGTCGCCCAGGTAGTCCTCCGGGGTGACGATCTCGACCTTCATCATCGGCTCGAGCAGGACCGGACTGGCCTTCATGAAGCCGTCCTTGAAGCCCATGGAGCCGGCGATCTTGAACGCCATTTCCGAGGAGTCGACCTCGTGGTACGAGCCGTCGACCAGCTTCACCTTGACGTCGACGATCGGGTAGCCCGCCATGATGCCGTTGGCGACCGCTTCCTGGATGCCCTTGTCGACCGCCGGGATGTACTCCTTGGGCACGACACCGCCGACGATGGCGTTCTCGAACGAGTAGCCGGCGCCGGTCTCGGCGGGCTCGATCTCGAGCCACACGTGACCGAACTGGCCCTTACCACCGGACTGGCGCACGAACTTGCCTTCGGCCTTGACCGCCTTGCGGATGGTCTCGCGGTAGGCGACCTGCGGCTTGCCGACGTTGGCCTCGACGTTGAACTCGCGCTTCATGCGGTCAACGATGATGTCCAGGTGCAACTCGCCCATGCCGGCGATGATGGTCTGGCCGGACTCTTCATCCGTACGCACGCGGAAAGACGGATCCTCCTGCGCCAGGCGACCCAGCGCCAGGCCCATCTTCTCCTGGTCGGACTTGGTCTTGGGCTCCACCGCCATCGAGATGACGGGCTCCGGGAACACCATGCGCTCCAGCGTGATGACGTGGTCCTGGGCGCACAGCGTGTCGCCGGTGGTCACGTCCTTCAGACCCACGGCCGCGGCGATGTCGCCGGCGCGGACTTCCTTGATCTCTTCGCGGTTGTTGGAGTGCATCTGCAGGATGCGGCCCACGCGCTCCTTGCGCGACTTCACCGGGTTGTACACCTGGTCGCCGGAGTTCAGCGTGCCCGAATAGACACGGAAGAACGTCAACGAACCCACGAACGGGTCGGTCATGATCTTGAAGGCGAGCGCGGAGAACGGTTCGCTGTCGGACGCCTTGCGGGTGTCTTCCTTCTCGTCCTCGTCGATGCCCTGCACCGGCGGGCGGTCGGCCGGCGACGGCAGCAGCTGGATCACGCCGTCGAGCATGGCCTGCACGCCCTTGTTCTTGAACGCGGTACCGCAGAACACCGGGATGACCTCGACCTTCAGGGTGCGCTCGCGCAGGCCGGAGATGATCTCGGCCTCCGACAGCTCGCCCTCGTTGAGGTACTTGTCCATCAGCTCTTCCGAGGCCTCGGCGGCGGCTTCGATCATGAAGCTGCGGGCCTCGGCGGCCTTGTCGGCCAGCTCGGCGGGGATGTCGCGGTACTCGAAGGTGGTCCCCTGCGAGGCGCTGTCCCAATGGATCGCCTTCATCTTGAGCAGGTCGACCACGCCTTCGAAGCCGTCCTCTGCGCCGATCGGCACCTGCATCGGCACCGGGTAGGCACCCAGGCGCGACTTCAGCTGCTCGACGACCTTGTCGAAGTTGGCACCGGTGCGGTCCATCTTGTTGACGAACGCGAGGCGCGGCACCGAGTACTTGTTGGCCTGGCGCCACACGGTTTCGGACTGCGGCTGCACGCCACCCACGGCGCACAGCACGAACACCGCGCCGTCGAGCACGCGCAGCGAACGCTCAACCTCGATGGTGAAGTCGACGTGGCCCGGGGTATCGATGATGTTGAAGCGGTGCTGCGGCAGGGACTTGTCCATGCCCGACCAGAACGCGGTGGTGGCCGCGGACGTGATCGTGATGCCGCGCTCCTGCTCCTGCTCCATCCAGTCCATGGTGGCGGCGCCGTCATGGACTTCGCCGATCTTGTGGCTGACACCCGTGTAGAACAGGATGCGCTCGGACGTGGTGGTCTTGCCGGCATCGATGTGGGCCATGATGCCGAAGTTGCGGTAACGGTCGATGGGAGTGGTGCGAGCCACGGCTGTTCTCGTATTTTTGGGCCCGGTGAAACCAGGGCCGGAAATGGCCGGACGCCGCCTTGCGGCGGCCTCCGATTCGACGTGCGATGCCGGTTGCCGGCATCGCGGGTGGGTGTCAGCGCGCTATGCGCGGCCGGCACCCGGTGGGCGCCGTCATCGACGCCCCGAACTCACCAGCGGTAGTGTGCGAACGCCTTGTTCGCTTCCGCCATGCGGTGGGTTTCTTCGCGCTTCTTGATCGCGCCGCCACGGCTTTCCGAGGCATCGATGAGTTCGGCGGCCAGCTTGCGCGGCATGCTGTTCTCGCCGCGCTTGCGAGCGGATTCGATCAGCCAGCGCATTGCCAGCGCCATGCGGCGCGACTGGCGCACTTCGACCGGCACCTGGTACGTGGCGCCACCGACACGGCGCGACTTGACCTCGACGGCCGGCGAGACGTTGCCCAGCGCCTTCTCGACCAGCTCGAGGGCGTTGGGGTTCTTCTCACCAATGGCGTCCATTGCGCCATAGACGATCTTCTCGGCGACGGACTTCTTGCCGCTCTGCATGACCATGTTGATGAAACGCGCGATCGTCTCGCTGCCGTGCTTGGGATCGGGCAGGACGGAACGCTGCGGGGCGGAGCCTTTACGCGACATGGGTCAGATTCCTCAGGACTTCGGGCGCTTGGCGCCGTACTTCGAACGGGCCTGGCGACGCTTGGTGACGCCGGCGGCGTCGAGCGAACCGCGGACGGTGTGGTAACGCACGCCCGGCAGGTCCTTGACGCGGCCGCCTCGGATCAGCACCACCGAGTGCTCCTGCAGGTTGTGGCCTTCACCGCCGATGTACGAGATGACCTCGTAACCGTTGGTCAGGCGCACCTTGGCCACCTTGCGCAGCGCCGAGTTCGGCTTCTTCGGGGTGGTGGTGTAGACGCGGGTGCAAACGCCGCGTCGCTGCGGGCAGTTCGCCAGCGCCGGGGAGGCACTCTTGTAGGTCGTCGCCTGCCGCGGCTTGCGGACCAGCTGATTGATCGTCGCCATCTGGAACTCTTTGATGAAGGCCGGGCGGTGTGCCATGGGCCTTGTTGAAAAACGAACGGCAAGCCGGATGCATCCGGCCCACCGAGACGGAAAAGTATAGCCTGCGTCAAACGTTGCCGTCAACGCGAGCCAGTCCGAAGCGCAAGGCCCGCCACCCTGGGGTGGCGGCCGCCTCCTGTGATCCCGCCCTGCCCTGGGCCCAACACGAGGCGCTCCCTGCGCCTCATTTGGTGATCTGGGGCTGGGCCCGCCATGCGACGGGCCCGCCATTACAGCCTGTTACGAAGCGCTCGACTCCTCGCCCGCTTCCGCCTCGGCCTCGGCCGACACCGGGGCGGCCAGCGCCTCCATCTCCGAGTCGGTCAGGCCGGAAGCGTTCTTGCGGCGCTGCGTGTGGTACGCCAGGCCGGTACCGGCCGGGATCAGGCGACCCACGATCACGTTCTCCTTCAGGCCGCGCAGGCCGTCACGGGTACCGCGCACGGCGGCCTCGGTCAGCACGCGGGTGGTCTCCTGGAAGGAGGCCGCGGAGATGAACGACTCCGTCGCCAGGGAGGCCTTGGTGATGCCCAGCAGGACCGGCTCGAACTGCGGCACGATCTCGTTGCGGGCGGCCACGCGAGCCAGCTCCTCGACGAAGCGCTGGCGCTCGATCTGCTCGCCATGGAGGAACTTGCTGTCGCCGCCGTCCGTGATCTCGACCTTGCGCAGCATCTGGCGAACGATCACCTCGATGTGCTTGTCGTTGATCTTTACGCCCTGCAGGCGATAGACGTCCTGGATCTCCTTGGTGAGGTAGACCGCAAGCGGCTCCACGCCCAGCAGGCGCAGGATGTCCTGCGGCGTCGGCTCGCCGTCCACCACGGTCTCGCCCTTCTCCACGTGCTCGCCTTCGAACACGATGATCTGGCGGTACTTGGGGATCAGCTCTTCGTGCTCGTTGCCGTCGGTGTCGCGGATGATCAGGCGCTGCTTGCCCTTGGTGTCCTTGCCGAAGCTGACGATGCCCGAACGCTCGGCCAGGATCGCCGGATCCTTCGGCTTGCGCGCCTCGAACAGGTCGGCCACGCGCGGCAGACCACCGGTGATGTCGCGCGTCTTGGACGCTTCCTGCGGGATCTTGGCGACCACGTCGCCCACGCCCACCGGGGCGCCGTCCTGCAGGTTGACGATCGACTTGGGCGGCAACAGGTACTGCGCCGGCAGGTCGGTGCCCGGGATCGACAGGTCGTTGCCGCTCTTGTCGACGATGCGGACGATCGGACGCAGGTCCTTGGCCTGCGTGCCGCGACGCTTCGGATCGGTGATCTCGCGCGAGGCCAGGCCGGTCAGCTCGTCGGTCTTCTCGATCACGGTCACGCCGTCGACGAAGTCGACGAAGCGAACGAAACCGGCGACTTCCGAGACGATCGGGTGGTTATGCGGATCCCAGTTCGCAACCTGCTGGCCGGCCTTGACCGCGCCACCGTCCTTGACGGCGATGGTCGCGCCGTACGGCAGCTTGTAGCGCTCGCGCTCGCGGCCGTGCGTGTCGAGGATCGACAGCTCGCCCGAACGCGACACCGCGACCAGATGGCCACCGGCGTGCTCGACGTGCTTGAGGTTGTTGAACTTGACCGAACCGGTGGTCTTGACCGTCACGTTGTCGATCGCCGCCGCACGCGAAGCCGCACCACCGATGTGGAACGTACGCATGGTCAGCTGGGTGCCCGGCTCGCCGATCGACTGCGCCGCGACGACGCCGACGGCCTCGCCGTGGTTGACCAGGTGGCCGCGGCCCAGGTCGCGGCCGTAGCAGTGCGCGCAGACGCCGAACGCCGATTCGCAGGTGATGGTCGAACGCACCTTGATCGACTGGACGCTGGCGTCCTCGAGCTTGGCGACCCACTGCTCGTCGAGCAGCGTGTTGCGGGTGACGATCGGATCCTCGTCCTCGCCCGGCAGGAACACGTCCTCGGCCACCATGCGACCCAGCACGCGGTCGCGCAGCGGCTCGACGACGTCGCCGCCTTCCACGATCGGGGTCATGGTCAGGCCGGCCATCGTGCCGCAGTCGTCCTCGGTGATCACCACGTCCTGGGCCACGTCGACCAGGCGACGGGTCAGGTAGCCGGAGTTGGCGGTCTTCAGCGCGGTATCGGCCAGGCCCTTACGCGCACCGTGGGTCGAGATGAAGTACTGCAGGACGTTCAGGCCTTCGCGGAAGTTCGCGGTGATCGGCGTCTCGATGATCGAGCCGTCCGGCTTGGCCATCAGGCCACGCATACCGGCCAGCTGGCGGATCTGCGCCTGCGAACCACGGGCGCCGGAGTCGGCCATGATGTAGATCGAGTTCATCGACTTCTGGGCGACCTTCTTGCCCTCGGCGTCGGTGACTTCGTCGGTACCGATGGCGTCCATCATCGCCTTGGCCACGCGCTCGTTCGTGCGCGACCAGATGTCGACGACCTTGTTGTAACGCTCACCGGCGGTGACCAGGCCCGACTGGTACTGCTGCTGGATCTCCAGGACCTCGGCCTCGGCCTCGTCCAGGATACCCTTCTTCTCCAGCGGGATGGTCATGTCGTCGATGCCGATCGACACGCCCGCGCGGGTGGCGTAGGCGAAGCCCGTGTACATCAGCTGGTCGGCGAACACGACGGTGTCCTTCAGGCCCAGCATGCGGTAGCACGAGTTGATCAGGCGGCTGATGTTCTTCTTGGTCAGCTCGACGTTGGCCAGCGCGTACGGCAGGCCTTCCGGCAGGATTTCCTGCAGCAGGGCGCGGCCGACGGTGGTGTCGACAATCGACGTCTTGCGGCTGCGCTCGCCGTCCTCGCCCGTCACCGTCTCGGTGATGCGGACCTTGACCTTGGCGTGCAGCTCGACGACGCGGTTGTCGTAGGCGCGCTTGACCTCGGCGACGTTGGCGAAGGCCATGCCCTCGCCCTTCTTGCCGACCAGCTCGCGGGTCATGTAGTACAGGCCGAGCACGACGTCCTGCGACGGCACGATGATCGGCTCGCCGTTGGCGGGCGACAGGATGTTGTTGGACGCCATCATCAGCGCACGCGCTTCCAGCTGGGCTTCCAGGGAGAGCGGGACGTGGACGGCCATCTGGTCACCGTCGAAGTCGGCGTTGAACGCGGTGCAGACCAGCGGGTGCAGCTGGATGGCCTTGCCCTCGATCAGCACCGGCTCGAACGCCTGGATGCCCAGGCGATGCAGCGTCGGCGCACGGTTCAGCAGCACCGGGTGCTCGCGGATGACCTCCTCGAGGATGTCCCAGACTTCCGCCTCTTCGCGCTCGACCAGCTTCTTGGCGGCCTTGATCGTCGTGGCCAGGCCACGGCGCTGCAGCTTGGCGAAGATGAAGGGCTTGAACAGCTCCAGCGCCATCTTCTTCGGCAGGCCGCACTGGTGCAGCTTCAGGTACGGGCCGACCACGATGACCGAACGGCCCGAGTAGTCCACGCGCTTGCCGAGCAGGTTCTGGCGGAACCGGCCCTGCTTGCCCTTGATCATGTCGGCCAGCGACTTGAGCGGGCGCTTGTTGGTGCCGGTGATGGCACGGCCGCGACGGCCGTTGTCCATCAGCGCGTCCACCGACTCCTGCAGCATGCGCTTCTCGTTGCGCACGATGATGTCGGGCGCGTTGAGCTCCAGCAGGCGGCGCAGGCGGTTGTTGCGGTTGATGACGCGGCGGTACAGGTCGTTGAGGTCGGAGGTCGCGAAGCGGCCGCCGTCCAGCGGCACCAGCGGACGCAGGTCCGGCGGCAGCACCGGCAGCACGGTCATGACCATCCACTCCGGACGGTTGCCCGATTCCAGGAAGGCTTCGACCAGCTTGATGCGCTTGGTGAGGCGCTTGAGCTTGGTCTCCGAACCGGTCGCGGCGATGTCTTCCTTCAGCTGCACCATCTCGGCCTGCAGGTCGATCGTGCGCAGCAGGTCGTAGACCGCCTCGGCGCCCATCGCGGCCTCGAAGTCGTCACCGTGCTCCTGGCGCGCCTGCATGAACTGCTCTTCGTTGAGCAGCTGGCCGCGCTCGAGCGGGGACAGGCCCGGCTCGGTCACGACGAACGCCTCGAAGTACAGGATCCGCTCGATATCGCGCAGGGTCATGTCCAGCATCAGGCCGATGCGGCTGGGCAGCGACTTGAGGAACCAGATGTGCGCGACCGGCGATGCCAGGTCGATGTGGCCCATGCGCTCGCGGCGCACCTTGGCCAGCGTGACCTCGGTGCCGCACTTCTCGCAGACCACGCCGCGGTGCTTCATGCGCTTGTACTTGCCGCACAGGCACTCGTAGTCCTTGATCGGCCCGAAGATGGCCGCGCAGAACAGGCCGTCGCGCTCGGGCTTGAAGGTGCGGTAGTTGATGGTCTCGGGCTTCTTGACCTCGCCGAAGGACCACGAACGGATCAGGTCCGGCGACGCCAGCGCGATCTTGATCGCGTCGAAGTCGAGCACGGGACGCTGCTGGTTGAACAGGTTGAGCAGGTCTTTCATTTTCTTTCTCCGTAGAGGAGTAAATCGTCGAAGGGCTGGCTAACGGGGATGCGGGCCGGGGCGCGCACGTGGTGCGGCGCCCCCGCCTCGACCTCAGTTCTCTTCCAGCTCCATGTTGATCGCGAGCGAGCGGATTTCCTTCACAAGCACGTTGAAGGACTCCGGCATGCCGGCGACCATCTCGTACTCGCCGTCGACGATGTTCTTGTACATCTGGTTGCGGCCCTGCACGTCGTCGGACTTCACCGTCAGCATTTCCTGCAGGGTGTAGGCCGCGCCGTACGCCTCGAGCGCCCAGACTTCCATCTCACCGAAGCGCTGGCCACCGAACTGCGCCTTGCCGCCCAGCGGCTGCTGGGTGACGAGCGAGTACGGGCCGGTCGAACGCGCGTGCATCTTGTCGTCGACCAGGTGGTTCAGCTTCAGCATGTGCATGTAGCCGATGGTGACCGGGCGGTCGAACGCCTCGCCGGTGCGACCGTCGTGCAGCACGGTCTGGCCACTGGAGGGCAGCTCGGCGAGCTCGAGCATGCGCTTGATCTCGGTCTCCGCCGCGCCGTCGAACACCGGCGTGGCCATCGGCACGCCATCGACCAGGTTGCGGGCCAGCGTGAGGAGCTCCTCGTCGCTGAACTGCTTGAGGTCGACGCGCTCGCCATGCAGCTTGCTGTCGTGGTTGTAGATGTCGTCCAGGAACTTGCGCAGGTCCGCGAGCTTCTGCTGTGCCTCGAGCATGCGCTGGATCTTCTGGCCCAGGCCCTTGGCGGCCCAGCCCAGGTGCACCTCGAGGATCTGGCCGATGTTCATACGGCTCGGCACGCCCAGCGGGTTGAGCACGATGTCGACGGTCTCGCCGCTGGCGCTGTAGGGCATGTCCTCGACCGGAACGATCGTGGACACCACGCCCTTGTTGCCGTGGCGGCCGGCCATCTTGTCACCCGGCTGGATGCGGCGCTTCACCGCCAGGAACACCTTGACCATCTTCAGCACGCCCGGGGCGAGGTCGTCGCCCTGGGTGATCTTGGCGCGCTTGTCGGCGAAGCGCTTCTCGAACTCCTTCTCGTGGACTTCGATCTGCTTCTGGGCGCGCTCGATGGCCTCCACGGCCTCCTCGTCCTTCATGCGCAGGCCGAACCACTCGGACTTCTTCAGGCCGTCCAGCACCAGGCTGGTGACCGTCTCGCCCTTCTTCACGCCCGGACCGCCGTTGGCGACCTTGCCGATCAGCTGGCTGCGCAGGCGCGCGTAGATGGCCGACTCGAGGATGCGGAACTGGTCGTCGAAGTCCTTCTTGACGCGCTTGATCTCGGACTCCTCGATCTGGCGCGCACGCTTGTCCTTCTCGATGCCGTCGCGGGTGAAGACCTGCACGTCGATGACCGTGCCGTCCATGCCCGGCGGCACGCGCAGCGAGCTGTCCTTAACGTCGGACGCCTTCTCACCAAAGATCGCGCGCAGCAGCTTCTCTTCCGGGGTCAGCTGGCTCTCGCCCTTGGGCGTGACCTTGCCGACCAGGATGTCGCCGGCGCGCACTTCCGCACCGATGTACACCACGCCGGATTCGTCGAGGCGGTTGAGCGCGTTCTCCGAGACGTTCGGGATGTCGGCGGAGATCTCCTCCGGCCCGAGCTTGGTGTCGCGGGCGACGGCGGTCAGCTCCTCGATGTGGATCGTGGTGTAGCGATCCTCCTCGACCACGCGCTCGGAGAGCAGGATCGAGTCCTCGAAGTTGTAGCCGTTCCACGGCATGAACGCGACCAGCATGTTCTGGCCCAGGGCCAGCTCGCCGATGTCGGTGGACGGGCCGTCGGCCAGCACGTCGCCGCGCGCGATCACGTCACCGACCTTCACCAGCGGAGTCTGGTTGATGCAGGTGTTCTGGTTGGAACGCGTGTACTTGATCAGGTTGTAGATGTCGACGCCGGCATCGGTCTCGCCGGAGATCTCGTCCTCGTTGGCCTTGACCACGATGCGCGCCGCGTCGATCTGCTCGATCGTGCCGCCACGCAGCGCGTTGACCGTCACGCCCGAGTCGCGCGCCACGGCGCGCTCGATGCCCGTGCCGACCAGCGGCTTCTGGGCACGCAACGTCGGCACCGCCTGGCGCTGCATGTTGGCGCCCATCAGTGCGCGGTTGGCGTCATCGTGCTCCAGGAACGGCACCAGCGCCGCGGCGACCGACACGGTCTGCATCGGCGAGACGTCCATGAAGTCGACTTCCGCCGGCGGCTTGAGCAGCGACTCGCCCTGGAAGCGGCAGGCCACGAACTGCGCGGTCAGCTTGCCCTTGTCGTCCTGGGTGGCGTTGGCCTGGGCGATGACGTACTCGTTCTCCTCGATCGCCGACAGGTACTCGACGTCGTCGGTGACCTTGCCGTCCACGACCTTGCGGTACGGCGTCTCGAGGAAGCCGTACTGGTTGGTGCGGGCGAACACGGCCAGCGAGTTGATCAGGCCGATGTTCGGGCCTTCCGGCGTCTCGATGGTGCAGACGCGGCCGTAATGGGTCGGGTGCACGTCGCGCACTTCGAAGCCGGCGCGCTCGCGGGTCAGGCCGCCCGGGCCAAGGGCCGACACGCGGCGCTTGTGGGTGACTTCCGACAGCGGGTTGTTCTGGTCCATGAACTGCGACAGCTGCGAGGAGCCGAAGAACTCCTTGATCGCGGCGGCCACCGGCTTGGCGTTGATCAGCTCCTGTGGGGTGAGTCCTTCGGACTCGGCCATCGACAGGCGCTCCTTGACGGCGCGCTCGACGCGGACCAGGCCCACGCGGAAGGTGTTCTCGGCCATTTCGCCGACCGAACGCACGCGGCGGTTGCCCAGGTGGTCGATGTCGTCCACGGTGCCGCGGCCGTTGCGGATCTCGGTCAGGACCTTGATCACGTCCAGGATATCGGAGCCGTCACCGCACTCCTCGCGCAGGCGCTTGGACTCCTCGTCCTTGCGCTCGGCGAAGTACTTGGCGTCGTACAGCACCGACGCGCCGGTGGTCTCCTTGCGGCCGATACGGCGGTTGAACTTCATCCGGCCGACGCCCGACAGGTCGTAGCGGTCGAAGGTGAAGAACAGGTTGTGGAACAGGTTCTGCGCGGCGTCCTTGGTCGGCGGCTCGCCCGGACGCATCATCCGGTAGATCTCGACCAGCGCCTCGAGCTGGGTCTTGCTCGGGTCGATGCGCAACGTGTTGGAGATGAACGGACCGCGGTCCAGGTCGTTGACCCAGATGGTGCCGACCACTTCGATGCCCGCCTTGCGGAAGGCGTCCAGCTGCTCCTCGGTGATCTCGTCGTTGGCCGCGGCGATCAGCTCGCCGGTGTTGGCATCGACGACGTCGTGCGACAGGATGCGGCCGACCAGGTAGCTGTCAGGCACGGCCAGCGCGGCCACGCCGGCCTGCTCGAGCTGCTTGACGTTGCGGGCGGTGATGCGACGCCCGGCCTCGACGATGATCTTCTCGCCGTCGGACAGGTCGAAGTCCAGGGTCTCGCCGCGCAGGCGCTCGGGCACCAGCTCCAGTTGCACGCCTTCCTTCGGGTCGATGTGGAAGGTGTTGACCTCGAAGAACTCGGCCAGCATCTCTTCGTTGTTGTAGCCAAGCGCGCGCAGCAGCACGGTGACCGGCAGCTTGCGGCGGCGGTCGATACGCGTGAACAGGCCGTCCTTCGGGTCGAACTCGAAGTCCAGCCAGGAGCCGCGGTAGGGGATGATGCGGGCGCTGTAGAGCAGCTTGCCGGAGCTGTGGGTCTTGCCGCGGTCGTGGTCGAAGAACACGCCCGGGCTGCGGTGCAGCTGGCTGACGATGACGCGCTCGGTGCCGTTGACGATGAAGGTGCCGTTGTCGGTCATGAGCGGGATCTCGCCCATGTAGACCTCCTGCTCCTTCACGTACTTGATGGCCTTGGTCGACGACTCGCGGTCGTAGATCACCAGGCGCACGGTCACGCGCAGCGGGGCACCGTAGCTCAGGCCACGGTTACGGCACTCGCGCTCGTCGAACGCGGGCTCGCCCAGCTTGTAGCCCACGTACTCCAGCGCGGCGTTGCCGCTGTAGCTGCTGATCGGGAACACCGACTTGAGCGCGGCATGCAGGCCGCGGTCGGCGCGCTTGGACGGCTCGACGTCTTCCTGCAGGAAGGCGCGATAGGAGTCCACCTGGATCGCCAGGAGGAAGGGGACCTCCAGGATCGACTTGCGCTTGCCGAAATCCTTGCGGACGCGCTTCTTTTCGGTGAACGAGTATTGGGTCGTGGAAGCTGTGGTCATGGTGGGCTACCGCCTCGGTTACATGTGGGCCCGCCGCCAAGCGGCGGTGCGCGGTGGTCGGTCCGCGCGGCCCTGGGGGATCGGAGTGCGATCCGGGGGAATCGTCAGTTGGAAGTCGCTGGTATTGCCGGCACCAGCACGCCCTCTCCTGCTACTTCCAACTACCAACTCGGTGTCGATTTTCGGGTGTTGCTTCTAGCTTCGAACTACAACGGCCAAAGGCCGGGGGCTTTCGCCCCCAGCCTTCGTGGTCGCCAATGACGCCCGGCGACGCAAGTACGGCTTACTTCAGCTCGGCGGTCGCGCCAGCGGCCTCGAGGTCCTTCTTCAGCTTCTCGGCCTCTTCCTTCGAGACGCCTTCCTTCACGTCCTTCGGGGCGCCTTCCACCAGGTCCTTGGCTTCCTTCAGGCCCAGGCCGGTGATGGCACGGACGGCCTTGATGACTTCGACCTTCTTCTCGCCGGCGGCCTTCAGCACGACGGTGAACTCGGTCTGCTCCTCGGCAGCCGGACCGGCAGCGGCCGGGCCTGCAGCGGCCATGACCGGAGCGGCGGCGGAGACGCCGAACTTCTCTTCGATGGCCTTGACCAGCTCCATCACTTCCATCAGGGACTTCTCGGCGATTGCGTCGACGATCTGCTCGTTGGACAGGGACATGTTGATTTACCTCTGGAAATTGATCTTACGAATGGGGTTCGGAAAGCACCCGCCGGAGCGGGCCGGCCGTCAGGCCGTTTCCGCCGTCGCTTCGGCGGCGGGGGCTTCTTCGCCACCGCCCTGCTTGTCGGCCACGGCCTTGACCGCGCGCGCGAACATCGCGGCCGGCTCGGACAGCACGCGGGCGAGCATCGCCAGCGCCTGGTCACGGGTCGGCAGCGAAGCCAGCACATCGACGTGGCTGGCCGGATACAGCTGGCCACCCAACGCAACGACCTTGGCCTGCAGCTTGTCGTTGCCCTTGGCGAATTCCTTGATCAGGCGACCGGCAGCGCCGGGCTCCTCGGTCGAGAACGCATACAGCAGCGGACCGACGAGCACGTCCTTGACGCACTCGTATTCGGTGCCGGCGACCGCACGCGAAGCCAAGGTGTTCTTGACAACGCGCAGGTAGACGCCGGTTTCGCGAGCCTTCTTGCGCATCTCGGTCATCTGGCTGACCGTGACGCCTGCGTACTCTGCGGCGATCAAGGAGTGGGCCTTCGAGGCAACTTCGGCCACTTCGGCGACGACTTCTTGCTTCTGGGACAGATTAAGAGCCATTGCACTCCTCCAATTGAAACTCCGCCCGCGGCTCCTGCCGCCGGCGGTCCTGGGCGACGCCATCCATTGGCATCGGGGACGCTCTCGCGTCCCGGTGGCGGCCCTTCCAGAGATCTCCAGAGGGGGCGGCACCATCTACGCAGGCCCTGGTCCCGAGGGACCGGATTAAGCGCTCCCGCCTGCGATGACGACGACTCCATGCCGTATCGAGCTTCCGTGCCCGTCGTCACTGCGCGCAGACCGCGCCTGCGGTCTTTGACGGCGATCGCGCGGGACTCCGTTGCGATGCCCTCAAAATTTTCTGCTCGTCATTCCCGCGAAGGCGGGGATCCAGGGACGCTGCCTCTTGGCACGCCCCTGGTTTGGCAAGCAACATCAAAAACGAAACTGGATCCCCGCTTTCGCGGGGATGACGCATCAAGGGCGGCTGCGCCATGCGCAACCGCGCCGGTGCGTCACTTCAGCGCCAGGCTCGACTGGTCCACGGCCACGCCCGGACCCATGGTCGAGCTGACCGAAACCTTCTGCAGGTACTGGCCCTTGGCGGTCGCCGGCTTGGCCTTGATCAGGTCGGCCAGCAGCGCCTCGAGGTTGCCCTTCAGCGAGGCGTCGTCGAAGTCGGCCTTGCCGATGGTGCAGTGGATGATGCCGGCCTTGTCGGTGCGGTAACGGACCTGGCCGCCCTTGGCGTTCTTGACGGCCTCGCCCGGGTTCGGCGAAACGGTGCCGACCTTCGGGTTGGGCATCAGGCCGCGCGGGCCGAGCACGGTGCCGAGCTTGCCGACGACGCGCATGGCGTCCGGCGTGGCGATCACGACGTCGTAGTTCAGGTCGCCGCCCTGCATCTTCTCGGCCAGGTCGTCCATGCCGACGGCATCGGCGCCAGCGGCCAGGGCCTCCTCGGCCTTGGCACCGGCCGGGCAGAACACCGCCACGCGGACGGTCTTGCCGGTACCAGCCGGCAGCACGGTCGAACCGCGCACCTGCTGATCGGACTTCTTGGCATCCACGCCCAGGCGCACGGCGACGTCGACGGACTCGACGAACTTGGCCTTGGTGGCGGTCTTCACAATCTTGATGGCGTCGTCGAAGGCATACGCCTTGCCCGGCACCACGGCGGCCTTGATGGCCTTCTCACGCTTGGTCATCGCCATGTCTTAACCCTCCACCACCAGACCCATGGAACGGGCCGAGCCCGCAATCGTGCGCACCGCCGCTTCCAGGTCGGCCGCCGTCAGGTCGGGTTCCTTCGACTTGGCGATCTCCTCGAGCTGGGCGCGGGTGACCTTGCCCACCTTGTCGGTGTTCGGGCGCTTCGAACCGGAGGTGATGCCCACGGCCTTCTTCAGCAGGATCGACGCCGGCGGCGTCTTGGTGATGAAGGTGAACGTGCGGTCCGAGTACGCGGTGATCACGGTCGGGATCGGCAGGCCCGGCTCCAGCTTGGAGGTCGCGGCATTGAACGCCTTGCAGAACTCCATGATGTTCAGGCCGCGCTGGCCGAGGGCGGGGCCCACCGGCGGCGACGGGTTGGCCTGGCCGGCCTTCACCTGCAGCTTGATGTAACCGATAACTTTCTTAGCCATTGCTCTCTTGCTCCTGCGAGTCCAGTCGCCTGCACGCCATCGGCTGCGGGGCTCCTCGCGTTGTTGCCCGGGCGAACCACTCGCCCCGGCGAATCAGCCGGTCAGGCCTTCTCGACCTGCCCGAATTCCAGCTCGACCGGGGTCGAGCGGCCGAAGATCAGCACTGCGACGCGCAGGCGGCTCTTCTCGTAGTTGATTTCCTCGACCACGCCGTTGAAGTCGTTGAACGGCCCGTCGATGACGCGGACCATCTCGCCGGCCTCGAACAGCACCTTCGGCTTGGGCTTCTCCACGCCTTCCTGCACGCGGTTGAGGATGGCGTCGGCCTCGTGGTCGGCGATCGGCAGCGGACGGTCGGCGGTGCCACCGATGAAGCCCATCACCTTCGGCGTCTCCTTGATCAGGTGCCAGCTTTCGCTGTTGATCCGGGGGATGCCGTTCTCGTCGTGGGTGGCGATCTGCACCAGCACGTAGCCGGGGAAGAACTTGCGCTCACTGCGACGCTTCTGGCCCGAACGCATTTCCACGACCTCTTCGGTCGGGACCAGGACGTCGCCGAAGCGGTCCTGCATCTCGGCGCGGACGATGCGGTCACGCAGCGCCTGGGCCACCGTCTTCTCGAAGCCCGAGTAGGCGTGGACCACGTACCAGCGCTTGTTGTCGTTATCGCTCATGCCTCAGCGCCCCAGGAACAACTTGATGAAAAACTGGATGACCGTATCGAAGCCGGCCAGGATCAGGCTCAGGATGATCACCGCGATCATCACCACCCAGGTGGTCCGCAGCGCTTCCTGGCGGGTCGGCCATACGACCTTGCGCAGCTCGAAGCGCGCCTCCGACAGGAACTCGCGGGTTTCTTCGCCCTTGTGGCTGGTGAAGAACACCAGTGCGCCGGCAACCAGGCCACCGGCCACGAGCAGCGCACGCAGCGCGCCCGGCCACTGCTCGAACCAGGTGTAGCCGAAGACGCCAGCCGCGACCAGCGCGATGGCCAGCACGTACTTGACGACGTCGCCAGCGCTACTGCTGGACTTGGGTTGTTCGACCTTGGTGTTCATCCGGCTCGTCGTGCGCCCGCCGGAGCGGTTGCATCATCAGTGGCACGCCAGGAGGGACTCGAACCCCCAACCTGCGGTTTTGGAGACCGCTGCTCTGCCAATTGAGCTACTGGCGTACTGTTTTTTTACGGGTTTTCCTTAGACGGCAACGGCGAGCCGTTGCCGACTCGCCTGGGTGTCACCGTTGCGGTAGCTGGATCTTCCGGCGCCTTGGGGTTGGTTGAACCTTGAGGCACTGGATCCCCGATAGAAGCACTCGGGGATGACGCATCGGCAGAGGCGGTTGCGCCTAGGCGCAACCGCGCCGATGCGTCACTTGATGATCTTGCTCACCACGCCGGCGCCGACGGTGCGGCCGCCTTCGCGGATCGCGAAACGCAGGCCTTCGTCCATCGCCACCGGGTTGATCAGCGACACCACCATCTTCACGTTGTCGCCCGGCATCACCATCTCCACGCCTTCCGGCAGCTGGCAGGCGCCGGTGATGTCGGTGGTGCGGAAGTAGAACTGCGGACGGTAGCCCTTGAAGAACGGCGTGTGGCGGCCGCCCTCGTCCTTGCTCAGCACGTAGACCTCACCCTCGAAGTCGGTGTGCGGCTTGATCGAACCCGGCTTGCACAGCACCTGGCCACGCTCGACGTCGTCACGCTTGGTGCCGCGCAGCAGCAGACCGGCGTTGTCGCCCGCCTGGCCCTGGTCCAGCAGCTTGCGGAACATCTCCACGCCCGTGACCGTGGTCTTCTGCGTGTCGCGGATGCCCACGATCTCGATTTCGTCGCCGACCTTGATGATGCCGCGCTCGATGCGGCCGGTCACCACGGTGCCGCGGCCCGAGATCGAGAACACGTCCTCGACCGGCATCAGGAACGGCTTGTCGATGTCGCGCTCCGGCTCCGGGATGTAGGTGTCCAGCGCCTCGACCAGCTTGATGATCGCCGGCACGCCGATGTCGCTCTGGTCGCCTTCCAGCGCCTTCAGCGCCGAACCGTGGATGATCGGGGTGTCGTCGCCCGGGAAGTCGTACTTGCTCAGCAGCTCGCGGACTTCCATCTCCACCAGCTCCAGCAGCTCGGCGTCGTCCACCATGTCCGCCTTGTTCAGGAAGACCACGATGTACGGCACGCCCACCTGGCGGGCCAGCAGGATGTGCTCGCGCGTCTGCGGCATCGGGCCGTCAGCGGCCGAGCACACCAGGATCGCGCCGTCCATCTGGGCGGCACCGGTGATCATGTTCTTGACGTAGTCGGCGTGGCCCGGGCAATCCACGTGCGCGTAGTGGCGGTTCGGGGATTCATATTCCACGTGCGCGGTCGAGATCGTGATGCCGCGCGCCTTCTCTTCCGGCGCCGCGTCGATCGCCGAGTAATCCTTGAACTCGCCGCCGAAACGCTCCGCGCCCACCTTCGTCAGCGCCGCCGTCAGCGTCGTCTTGCCGTGGTCAACGTGACCGATCGTGCCGACGTTCACGTGCGGCTTGGTGCGCTCGAACTTACCC
>MIDV01000002.1:0-1310 GCA_001830245.1 Lysobacterales bacterium RIFOXYA1_FULL_69_10
CAAGCGCGCCTACGTGGCGCTGTCGCGGCGCAACACCGGTGGCGCGCTTGCGCCGCTGTCGCCGCTCAACCCGGGCCCACCGTCGGCCAAGACGCATTCGGGATCCTTGGCGCGCCTGCTCGACGCCCACCGCGACGACCCGGCGCTCGACGTCCAGCTGGTGCCGGTATCGATCTTCGTCGGCCGCGCGCCGGACAAGACCAGCGGCTGGTTCTCGGTGCTGTTCTCGGAAAACTGGGCGCTGGTGGGCCGCTTCCGCCGGCTGCTTGCGATCCTGCTCAACGGCCGCAACACCGTGGTGCGCTTCGCCCCGCCGGTGTCGCTGCGCGGGGTGATCGACGAGGGCCTGCCACCCGAGCGCACCGTGCGCAAGCTCTCGCGCGTGCTGCGCACCCACTTCCGTCTGATCCGCGCCACCGTCATCGGCCCGGACCTGTCGACCCGCCGGCTGCTGGTCGACCAGGTGCTGGGCGCGGCGTCGGTCAAGGACGCCATCGCCGAGGCCGCGCGCCGCGACGGCACGGACCTGACCGAGGCCTGGCGGAAGGCCCACCGCTACGCCTACGAGATCGCCGCCGACTACTCGCACCCCGTGGTGCGCTCGCTCAGCCTGATCCTCACGCCGATCTGGAACCGCATCTACCGCGGCGTGCTGGTGCACCACCTGGAGCGCCTCAAGCAGGACGCACCGGGCCACGAGGTCGTCTACGTGCCCTGCCACCGCAGCCACATGGACTACCTGCTGCTGAGCTACCTGCTGTACTCGCGCGGCCTGGTGCCGCCGCACATCGTGGCCGGCATCAACCTCAACCTGCCGGTGGTCGGTACGGTGCTGCGCAAGGGCGGCGCGTTCTTCATCCGCCGCAGCATCCGCGGCAGCGCGCTGTACTCGGCGGTGCTCAGCGAGTACGTCGCCCAGCTGATGGCCGGTGGCTACTCGATCGAATACTTCGTGGAGGGCGGGCGCTCGCGCACCGGCCGGCTGCTGCCGCCCAAGGGCGGCATGGTGTCGATGACCGTGCGCGGCTACCTGCGCCAGCCGACCCGCCCGGTGCTGTTCCAGCCGGTCTACATCGGCTACGAGAAGCTGATGGAGGGCAACAGCTACCTGGACGAGCTGTCGGGCAAGCCCAAGGAGAAGGAGTCGATCTGGCAGCTGGTCACCGGCATCCCCAAGGTGCTGCGCTCCAACTACGGCCAGGTCGTGGTGAATTTCGGCGAGCCGATCCGCCTGAGCGAGGTGTTGGCCGAACGCGCCCCCGAGTGGGACGGCCGCCCGGTGCCGGACGAGGAGAAGCCGGCGTGGCTGT
>MIDV01000002.1:1316-4193 GCA_001830245.1 Lysobacterales bacterium RIFOXYA1_FULL_69_10
CCGTCGACGCGTTGGCGCAGCAGATCCAAGTCAACGTCAACCGCGCCGCCGACGTCAATCCGATCAACCTGCTCGCGCTGGCATTGCTGTCCACGCCCAAGCACGCCATGGGCGAAGGCGATCTGCTCGCGCAGATCGCGCTGAGCAAGACCCTGCTGGCCGAGCTGCCGTACTCCGACCGCGTGACCGTCACCCCGCATTCGCCGCAGGAGATCGTCGCCCACGGCGAGGATATCGGCGTGCTCTCGCGCATCCGCCACCCGCTGGGCGACGTGCTGGAAGTGGCCGACGACGACAAGGCGGTGCTGCTGACCTACTTCCGCAACAACGTCGTGCACCTGTTCACCTCGGCGTCGTGGATCGCCTGCTGCTTCCAGCACAACCGCCGCATGAGCCGCGGCGGCGTGCTGCGACTGGGCCGCAGCGTGTATCCGTTCCTGCAGTCCGAGCTGTTCCTGCCGTGGGACGAGGACACGTTCGTCGAGCGCGTCTCGCGCACCATCGAGGTGTTCATCCGCGAGGGCCTATTGGAGCAGGTCAGCGACGAGGACGGCGGCATCCTGTCGCGCAACGCCGGGCAGAGTGACGAGGTGTTCCGCCTGCGCGCGATCGGCCACTCGCTGCAGCAGGCGTTCGAGCGCTACTACATCGCCATTTCGGTGTTGGCCAAGAACGGTGCTGGCACCCTGGCGGCGTCTGAACTGGAAGGCCTGTGCCAGCTGGCCGCGCAGCGCCTGAGCCTGCTGTATGCCCCGGCCGCGCCGGAGTTCTTCGACAAGACGCTGTTCCGCGGTTTCATCCAGAAACTGCGCGAACTCAAGCTGGTCTGGCCCGACGCCAACGGCAAGCTCGCCTTCGACCAGCGGCTGGAGGCGTGGGCGCGCGACGCCAAGTTCATCCTCGGGCGCGAGCTGCGCCACAGCATCGAGAAGGTCAGCCCGGAAGCGGTCAAGCCGGCTGCCCCGGCCGCGGCTGAGGCCGACCCCGACGACCGACCGGCGGCCTGATCGGCCCGCGCGGGGCGTTCTACCTTCGAGCTGGAGGAGGTTGGCACCTCCTGCCGCGAGCGAGGCGTCCCAAACCCCTTCGCCGTCATCCCGGCGAAAGCCGGGATCCATCTCGAACGCCGCGACGCGCGGCCGTCCCGTGGGGCGAGGCAAAGTTCGCCTGGCGGATGAGAGGCCCGGAACACGGCACCCCGTTCGAGCTACGCAAGCTTGGAACCACTTCGCAGCGGGCGGTTTGCAGTCGGGTATCGACCGAAGCGCCGCCGCACACGGGAGCCCACGATGTCCCGGTCGATGCCGCACTTCGCGCCCCCAGCGCGTCCGTCCCGCTCCAGCCGCGCGCTGGTCGAGTCGCTGCTGGCGCACGCCGATATCCGCATCGACGGCGCCCGCCCGTGGGACATGCAGGTGCACGACGAGGCGGCATTCGACCGGATGCTGGCGCAGGGCAGCCTCGGGCTGGGCGAGTCCTACGTGGCCGGAGCGTGGGACTGCGGGCAACTGGACGGCTTCTTCGATCGCCTGCTGCGCGCGCGCCTGCACCGCCAGGTACAGCCGGCGCGGATGGCGTGGCACGCATTGCGGGTGCGGCTGTTCAACCGCCAGCGCGGTGGACGGGCATGGACCGTGGGCCAGGCCCACTACGACCTGGGCAACGACTTCTACGCCGCGATGCTCGACCCGTGCATGGCGTACTCGTGCGGCTACTGGGCCAATGCGGACACGCTGGAGGGCGCGCAGGAGGCCAAGCTCGACCTGGCCTGTCGCAAGCTCGGCCTTCAACCGGGCATGCGCCTGCTGGACATCGGCTGCGGCTGGGTCAGCCTGATGGCGTTCGCGGCACGGCGCTATGGCGTGTCGTGCATCGGCGTCACCGTGTCGCGCGAGCAGGCCGCGTACGTACGTGAGCGGCACGCCGGCCTGCCGCTCGAGGTACGGCTGCAGGACTACCGCGAGCTCGACCCGGCCGCGCTCGGCGGTCGCGTGGACCGCATTGCAAGCATCGGCATGTTCGAGCACGTTGGCCGCCGCAACCACCGCGCCTTCATGCAGGTGCTCGAACGGTGCCTTGCTGCCGACGGCCTCGCGCTGCTGCACACCATCGGCCGCAACCGCCGCGACGCCGTGCCCGACCCGTGGATCGACAAGCACATCTTCCCCAACGGCGACCTGCCATCGCTGGGGCAGATCGGCGATGCGATCGACGGCCTGCTGGTGGCCGAGGACGTGCACAACTTCGGCGCCGACTACGACCGCACGCTGATGGCGTGGCACGCGAACTTCGAGGCGGCATGGCCGCGCTTTGCCGGGCAGCTGGGCGAGACGTTCCACCGCAAGTGGCGCTATTACCTGCTGTCCTGCGCCGGCGCCTTCCGTGCCCGCGAGCTGCAGCTGTGGCAGTGGGTGCTGTCGCCGCGCGGCGTGCGGGGCGGCTGGCGGCGGCCGACAGGCCTGTAGGAGCGGCTTCAGCCGCGAATGGATTCCGGCTGCGTTGGGAATCCTTGTAGGAGCGACGTGAGTCGCGACCGCGTGGCACCCGGGAGATTCGAGTCGCGACTCACGTCGCGCCTACAACGAAATTGATGTCGATCGGATCGCGGCTGAAGCCGCTCCTGCAAAAGCAGCCCTCAGGCCGGTTCGTCGGGGATCAGCGCCGACTCCAGCTGGGCGATGCAGTCCTTCAACCACAGCTTGCGCTTCTTCATGCGCTTGAGCGTGAGGTCGTCGTTCTGGTCGACGTCCAGGAGCGCAAGGCGGGCGATCGCGGTGTCGAGGTCGCGGTGCTCCTGCCGCAGTTCGGTCAGGCGTCGGGTCACTGCGGCGGGATCGTCGCTCTCGTGCATGGCGGCGAGCTTAGCGCGCGGCCATG
>MIDV01000002.1:4201-21602 GCA_001830245.1 Lysobacterales bacterium RIFOXYA1_FULL_69_10
GCTGAACACGCTGTCCGCACCGCGACGGGTGCCCACGTCCGGCGCCACCGGGCCGGTAGAATGGCCGGTCCATGAGCGCCGTCCTTCCCCTGCATCCCGACGCCACGCCGCGCG
Organism: Lysobacterales bacterium RIFOXYA1_FULL_69_10; assembly: GCA_001830245.1. Classification (GTDB taxonomy): domain Bacteria; phylum Pseudomonadota; class Gammaproteobacteria; order Xanthomonadales; family Xanthomonadaceae; genus Lysobacter_C. Next base: position 4,316 of record MIDV01000002.1, read on the forward strand.
AGGCCACGTCCGCGCTGCCGCTGGCCGAGCCTGAGCCGCGCGCCGGCACGGTGGAGAAGCTCGCCACCCGCCTGCGCCACCAGGTCGGCCAGGCCATCGCCGATTTCGGGATGATCGAGGACGGCGACAAGGTGATGGTCTGCCTGTCCGGCGGCAAGGACAGCTACACCATGCTGGACGTGCTGCTGCAGCTGCAGAAGAAGGCGCCGGTGAAGTTCGAGCTGGTCGCGGTCAACCTCGACCAGAAGCAGCCGGACTTCCCGGAGGACGTGCTGCCGCGGTACCTGGAATCGGTCGGCGTGCCGTACACGATCCTCGAACAGGACACCTACTCGGTGGTGACGCGGGTGGTGCCGGAAGGCAAGACGATGTGCTCGCTGTGTTCGCGCCTGCGCCGCGGCGCGCTGTACACGCACGCGGCCGAGCACGGCTTCACCAAGATCGCGCTGGGCCACCACCGCGACGACCTTGTCGCGACGTTCTTCCTCAACCTGTTCTTCCACGCCAAGCTCTCGGGCATGCCACCCAAGCTGCTGTCGGACGACGGCCGCCACGTGGTGATCCGCCCGCTGGCCTATGTGCGCGAGGACGACATCGCGCGTTACGCGCGGCTCAAGCAGTTCCCGATCATCCCCTGCAACCTCTGCGGCAGCCAGGAGAACCTCCAGCGCAAGCAGGTGCAGCGGATGATGGCCGACTGGGAGCGTGAGTCGCCGGGCCGGCTGGAGACCATCGCGCGCGCGCTGGGCGACATCCGGCCGTCGCAGTTGAGCGATCCGAAGCTGTTCGATTTCCTGGGGTTGCGTGGGACGATGGCAGGGTCGGTCGTTGCAGATGTGGTCGACGGCTCGCCTGTTACCGCCGCATGCAGTGCAACACACAGGATTTCGACGTAAACCCCCAGCCGTCATTCCCGCGAAGGCCGGAATCCATGGACCTTGTTGGTGGGTGCTCGCTGAGACAGAGTCAAACGGCAACGTCCCTGGATTCCCGCCTCCTCGGGAATGACGGCAGAAGAAAAGACGCACTCGACAAAGTAGTGCGGCGCCACCCCATTCGCACCCACCGGACTTTCGATGTTCTTTCGCAACCTGACGCTGTTCCGCTTCCCCACCGCCCATTCCTTCGACGCCCTCGACACCGGCCTGGCCGAATGCCAGCTCAAGCCGGTCGGCCCCATGGAGCTGTCCAGCCGCGGCTTCGTGCCGCCGCTGGGCCGTGACACCGAGGCCATGTCGCACACCCGCGGCGACGCCACCTGGCTCAGCGTCGGCAGCGAGGAGCGCCTGCTGCCCGGCTCGGTCGTCAACGACCTGCTGGCCAAGAAGCTGGCGGAGATCGAGCACAAGGAAGGCCGCAAGCCTGGCGGTCGCACGCGCAAGCGCATCAAGGACGAACTCATCGTCGACCTGCTGCCGCGCGCCTTCATCAAGCCCGGCCGCACCGATGCGCTGATCGACCGCGAGCACGGCCTGCTGGTGGTCGACAGCTCCAGCCGCAAGTCGGCCGAGAACGTCGCCAGCGAGATCCGCCGCGCGCTGGGCAGCTTCCCGGCGCTGCCGCTCAACGCCGAGGTCGCACCGCGTTCGGTGCTGACCGGCTGGGTCGCCGGCGAGCCGCTGCCCGATGGCCTGACCCTTGGGGATGAGTGCGAACTGCGCGACCCGGTCGACCAGGGCGCGGTGGTGAAGTGCCAGCGCATGGAGCTGGTCGACAACGCCGAGATCGCCAAGCACCTTGAGACGGGCAAGCAGGTCACGCGGCTGGCGCTGAACCTGGACGACCACGTGCAGTTCGTGCTCGGCGAGGACCTGGTCATCCGCAAGTTCAAGCTGCTCGATGGCGCGGTGGACCAGCTCGACAGCGGCGATGGCGGCGACATGCTGGCCGAGCTCGACGCGCGTTTCGCGCTGATGAGCGCGGAGGTCAAGCGCCTGTTCGTGGTGCTGGAACGCGCGTTGAAGTTGAGCCGCGCCGAAGCCTGACGCACGCGGCGTCGCGGCCTAGCCGCGCGTCGCCACGCGCCACCGCGCGTTATCATCCGGGGCGTTCCACGGACGGACGCCCGACCCGTCAGCTGCCTTGCTTTCGCCAGAGTCCGTGCCGTCCATGCCGTCCCCCAAACGCCTGCTCGCGCCTTTGCTGCGCGCGCCCGAGCGTGCGTCCTTCGATGTCGAACTGGCCGATGGCCGTGTCGTGTCCGTGCTGTGCGTGCGCGATGCACGCTCACGCCGGGTGAAGCTGTCGGTCGACGAGCGCGGTGCGCGGCTGTCGCTGCCGCTGCGCGCCAGTGCCGCGGCCGGCGAACGCTTCGTGCGCGAGCACCGCGACTGGCTGGGACAGCAGATCGACCGCCACGCGCTGGATGCGTTGCCCGAGCTGGTGCGTGGCGTGACCGCGACGCTGCCGTTGCGCGGCGCGACCTGTGCACTGGAGTGGCGCGAGGGCCGCTTCACCTGCCTGCAACTGGACGCCGCAGGCGGCGATGGCGCGCCGCGCGCGGTGTTCACCGTCGCCGCGCGCGCCGGTGATGCGGCCATCCACCGCGCACTGCGCGACTTCTACGAGGCACAGGCGCGCAGCGATGTCGGCCGCTGGCTGCCGCGCCACGCGCATGGCCTGCCGCGCCCGCTGCGGCGCGTCGTGTTCAAGGTGATGTCCTCGCAGTGGGGCTCGCTGGCACCGGACGGCACGATGGCGCTGGACCTGTCGCTGGTGCTCGCGCGGTCGTCGGCCTTCGAGTACGTGCTGGTGCACGAGCTCTGCCACCTGATCCGCGCGGACCATTCGCGCGCGTTCTGGGACGAGGTCGAGGTGCGGTTCCCGGACTGGCGCGATGAGCGCGATTACTTCCGCAGCGAGGGGCGCCGGTTGAAGGCGACGCTGCGCGGGCTGCTGGGCGGCTGACTGGCCGGCTGGGTGGCCGGCACGTGGCGGGCGCTGCGTTGAACCGGTCGCGGCGCTGTTGCCGCGACGCCGCCTGCCGCCATGTCCCGATTCCCGTTCGCGCGTGCCGCCCTGTGCGTGGCACTGCCTGCCGCCCTCGCACTGGCCGGCTGCAGCAAGTCGTCCGATGAACTGGCGGCCGAGGCCGCGATCCGCGCCGCCACCGGGCACGACGTCAAGGTCGACCGCGACGGCGAGCAGGTCACGGTCAAGACCGACGAAGGCGAGATGCGCATCGCCGGTGGCGACGACCTCTCGCTGCCCGAGGGTTTCCCCGACGACATCTACCTTCCGCCGCAGTACCGCGTCACCAGCGTCATGGACATGGGCGGGACGCACGTCGTCAGCCTGAGCGCCCAGGGCCGCGCCGGCGCGATGTTCGAGGAGGCGCGCGAGTCGATGCAGAAGGCCGGCTGGCAGCAGACCATGGCCATGCAGCACGACGCCGACAACGCGATGCTCGCCTTCGAGAAGGGCGGCCGCGCTTCGGTGCTGTCCTTCAGCGGCGCCGACGGCGACGAGGTGCAGGTCGGCGTGCAGCTGCGCGACACCCAGCAGTAGTCAGCGCGCGAAGAAGTCGCCTATTGCCGCCGCCACCCCGGCCGGGTCTTCCATGTGCAGGTGGTGGCTGCCGTCCATCACCACCACTTCGCCACGCCGGAGGCAGCCGGCGCGGGCGTGGCGCAGCACGTCGGGGAAGTAGGGCGGGGCCGGGTTGGCGTAGATGACGCGCACCGGGCATTGGATGCCGGCCACCAGGTCGCGCACCTGCGACTCGCTGATGCGGATGGCGGTGGGCTGCGTCAGCCGCGGGTCGCTGCGCCACGCGTAGCCGCGGCTGCCGGCCGCGTCCTGCGTGGGGACGATGCCGCGCTCCACCAGCAGCCGCGCGACCGGCTCGCTCAGACCGTTGGCCTGCATCCGCGCACGCACCGCGGTGGCGATGTCGGGGAACACCCGCAGCGGCCGTCGCGGCGCGGCGAACGCCTTGAACGCGTCGCGCAGGCGCTCGGCGGTGCGGTCCTCGCGCTCGGCCAGCGCGCCCAGCGACTCCACCAGCGCCAGCCGGCCGATACGGTCCGGGCGCGCCGCCGCCATCACGCTGGCCACCGCGCCGCCCAGCGAATGCGCGAGCAGGTCGAAGCGATCCCAGCCCAGCGCATCGGCCATCGCGAAGCCGGCCCGCGCAAAGCCGGCCATCGTGTAGTCCGCGGCCGGCGGCAGGTGCGCGCTGGCGCCGTGGCCGGGCATGTCGACCGCCACCAGATCCGGCGCCGGCAGGTGCGGGGCCAGCGGCGCGAAGCTGTCGGCGTTGTCGAGCCAGCCGTGCAACGCCAGCACCCGTGGGCCGTCGCCGTCGCGGCGCCATCCGGTCAGCCGGCCGAACGGGGTGTCGAGGGTGAACTCGCGGCGGCCGGTGGCCGCCATGTCCGCCACATTCAACGCCACGCCTCCAACTCGCGCCGTGCGATGGCGGCGAGCGCGCGTGCGTGGTCGGGGCGGTCGTTGAGGCAGGGGATGTAGCGCAGGCTGCCGCCCGCCGTATGTCCGGCGAACTCCTCGGCCAGCATCATCGCCACTTCCTCGAGTGTCTCCAGGCAATCGACCGCGAACCCCGGCGCGGCGACATCCACCGTGCGGATGCCGCGCGCGGCCAGTGCGGCCAGCGTGTCGCTGGTCGAGGGCTCCAGCCAGCGTTCGCGGCCGAACCGTGACTGGTAGCTCAGCGTCCACTGCGACGGCTCCAGCCCGAGCGCACCGGCGATCGCCGCCGCGCTGGCCTCGCACTGCGCCGCGTAGGGGTCGCCCTGGTCGACCAGTCGCTGCGGCAGGCCGTGGAACGAGAACAGCAGGTGGCCGCCGTCGCCGTGGCGCGCGCGGTAGTCGCGGATCGACATCGCCACCGCCTCCACCCAGCCGGCATCGAGGTGGTAGTCCTCGACCATCCGCGTCGCCAGGCCATCGGCGCGCTCCAGCACGTCGCCCACCGAGGCCGTGGTGGAGGTCGAGTACTGCGGGTACAGCGGCAGTGCCAGCACGCGGCGGATGCCCTCGCCGCGCAGGCGTTCGAGCAGCGCGCGGAAATTCGGATTGCCGTAGCGCATGGCGTCGACCACGCGCACGCCCGGCAGTTCGCGCTGCACGGCCTGCGCCAGGCGGCGGGTGTACACCGCGAGCGGCGAACCGCCCGGGCCTTCGGCGTCGTCGGCCAGCCAGATCGAGGCGTACTTGTGCGCCACCTTCGGCCCGCGGATCGGCAGGATCACGAAGTGCAGCAGCGGGCACCACAGCCAGCGCGTCAGGCTGACCACGCGATGGTCGTGCAGGAACTCGGCGAGGTACCGGCGCACCGCCTTCGCGGTGGGGGCATCGGGCGTGCCGAGGTTGACGAGCACGATGGCGGTGTCGCCGCGCGCGGACGAGAGGTCTACGGGTGCGGAAGTCGCATTCATCGGCATAGGATGACAGCTGCCGCGATGCCCGGCAGCCATCGCGCGTTGCAATGGCGTGTTGCGCAGTTGGGCACCGATTCATTGCCGCGTCACTAGCCTGAGCCGGCTGCCGCGGCGCGATGCGCCCGGCGGTGCGCCGAACGCGGCGCCAATGGCGCGGTCCAAGCGCCACCCCGAACACACCGATGGAGCCCGCCATGCGCCGCCTTGCCGTCCTGCTGCTGTCCCTCACGCTCGCGTCCACGGCCGTCGCCGGCCCCACCGAGGACGCCCGCGCGCAGAACGCGCTGCGGGTGTTGAACGACATCCAGCGCATCCCCGAATCGGCCATCCCCGACAAGCTGCTCGACGAGGCACGCGCCATTGTCATCGTGCCCGACACGTTGAAGATCGGCCTGGTGCTGGGCGGCCGCCGCGGCCATGGCGTGGTGTCGATGAAGAACCCCGACGGCACGTGGTCGAGCCCGGCCTTCGTCAAGCTGACCGGTGGCAGCATCGGCTTCCAGGCCGGCGTGCAGTCCTCTGACGTGGTGCTGGTATTCACCAGCGAGCGCGGGCTGGAATCGATCGTCAACGGCAAGATCACCCTGGGCGCCGACGCCGGTATCGCCGCCGGCCCGGTCGGGCGCAACACGGCGTTGGCCACGGACGGCAACCTCAAGGCCGAGATCTGGTCGTGGTCGCGGGCGCGTGGCCTGTTCGCCGGCGTGGCGCTGGACGGCGCCGTGCTGAGCATCGACGACGACGCCAACCAGGCCGTCTACGGCGCGGGCACCACGCCGCGCATGATCTTCGAGGGCCGCACCGCGCAGCCGGCGTCGGACGCGATCGTCGACGTGCGCGACAAGTTGGAGGAGGCCACCGCCAGCGCCCGCTTCGCACGTGGCACCGATGGAAGCGCGGCCGGGGCCAACGCCCAGGTGCAGGCCGGTGGCGTGGTCACCGCGCCGGTCGAGGTCACCCCGCCCGTGGAGGCGCCGGTGCAGGCGCCGCCGCAGCCCGAGCCGTTCGAGACCGTAGAGAACCCGGCCACCATCGAACCGCTGCCGTAAGCCGCGCGGTCCGGCCGTGTCGCGCTCCACCCGGGGGCGCGGCCGGACCCGCTGCGGTATCCTGAGCGCCCGTCCCCGCAGGCAATCCCATGGGCAGTTTCAGCATCTGGCACTGGCTGGTCGTGCTGGTGATCGTGGTCCTCGTCTTCGGCACCAAGCGCCTGAAGAACGTCGGCAAGGATCTCGGCGAAGCCGTCAAGGGCTTCAAGCAGGGCGTGCACGATGACGACAAGGACGGTCCGGATGCGCGTCTGCCGCACGAGCGCAGCGACAATACCGAGCCTCCGCGGCAGGAAACCTCGACGCCGCCGCGCGACGAGACCCGCCGCTGACCGCGCGCCCCGCGTGCACACCGGCACCCCATGTTCGATATCGGTTTCTCCGAGCTGTTCCTCGTCGCCGTGGTGGCGTTGATCGTGCTCGGCCCCGAGCGCCTGCCCAAAGCCGCGCGCTTCGCCGGCCTGTGGGTGCGTCGCGCGCGCGCGCAGTGGTATTCGGTCAAGGCCGAACTCGAGAACGAACTGGCCGACGAGGAGCTCAAGCGCAGCCTGCGCCAGGCCCGCGACGACCTGGATGACGCCCGCGCCACCGTGGCCGCCAGCGGCGCGGCGGTGCGCGAGGGCTTCAATGTCGGCCCGCGCGACCCGCTGCCCGAGCCCGGCGGTCCGCCCAAGGGTGATCCCGACAGCGGCGAGCCGCCGGCGGGCGATCCCGACCCCGGTGAACCCGCGCGGCGCGATCCCGGCGTCGATGCGCCGGTGAAGGAGCCGCCCCCGGCGCCGGACGAGCCCGAACCCACGCCCGACCCCGATGACCATGACCCGCGACGACGCTGAGCGCGCCGCCGCGGCGCCCGCCGAGCCCCGCCTGATCGACCACCTGCTGGAACTGCGCGCGCGGCTGCTGCGCGCGGTGGTCGGGCTGGTGCTGGTGCTGCTGGTGCTGCTGCCGTTTGCCAACGACCTCTACGCCTGGCTGTCGGCGCCGCTGCTGGCCAAGCTGCCCGCCGGCGGCCAGCTGATCGCGGTGGAGGTCGCCTCGCCGTTCTTCGCGCCGCTGAAGCTGGCGTTCTTCGTTGCGCTGATGCTGGTGATGCCGTGGCTGCTGTACCAGGCGTGGGCGTTCGTGGCGCCCGGGCTGTACCAGCGCGAGAAGCGCCTGGCGCTGCCGCTGCTGGTGTCGGCAGTACTGCTGTTCTACGCCGGCTGCGCGTTCGCGTTCTACCTGGTGCTGCCGACGGTGTTCGGGTTCCTGGCCGGCATCACGCCCGAGGGCGTGGCGATGATGACCGACATCAACGCCTACCTCGATTTCGTGCTGGTGATCTTCCTGGCGTTCGGGTTGAGCTTCGAACTTCCGGTGGCGCTGGTGGTGCTGGCGCTGCTGGGCTGGGTGACGCCGGCGCAGCTGGCCGAATCGCGTGGTTACGCGATCGTGGGCATGTTCGTGATCGCCGCGATCATCACCCCGCCGGATGTCGTCTCGCAGCTGATGCTGGCGATCCCGATGTGCCTGCTGTACGAGGTCGGCATCATCGCCGCGCGGGTGGTGGCGCCGCGGCGCGACGCATAAGGTCCGGCGCATCTCAATGCCGTTGTAGGAGCGGCTTCAGCCGCGATCGGCGCGCGGCAGCCCCTGTAGGAGCGACGTGAGTCGCGACCCGACGGATCACGAGACTGCGCGGTCGCGATTCACGTCGCTCCTACAAAGAAGACGATGTGGCGACCAGACAATCGTGGCTGAAGCCGCTCCTGCAGGTGGGGCTTGGGTTCGGGTTACGCCTCGAACCCGCCCGCCGCCGGCGTCACCACCGGCGGGGCCGGGGCATCGCCCAGCATCTGCCGCCACGCGTGGTAGATCGTGCCGGCCATCACCGGCATCAGCACCGCCATCATCAGCAGCTGGCCGACGAACAGCGCCGCGGCCTGGCCGATGGCGAAGCCGATCAGCGCGGTCAGGATGTTGACGCCGATGCTGATCGCGATCACCGCGATGAACATCAGCACGATCAGCAGCAGCACCGCCGGCAGGTTGCGCACGCAGGCGCGGAAGCTGGCGCCCATGGCGGCGAACGCGCCGCGGTCGGTGAACATCACGTCGGGGATGGCGATGAAGGTGAAGAAGCCCACCACCACGCCGACCACCATCGCCAGCAGCAGCCAGCCGAACATGCGGTCGGTCGGCAGGCTCTCCACCAGTGCCGGGTCCGGGTTGTCCTGCAGCTGCTGCATGACGTTGGCCATCTGCTGCAACTGCTCGGGGCCGAACATCGCCAGCAGCAGCGCCACCAGGATGGCCAATGCCGCGATCTGCGGCAGCAGCATCGCCAGCAGCCGCGGCAGCTTGCCCTCGCGCACGCCCTGCGCCAGGTGGGCCGGCTGGGCGCTGCGGCCCTGGTCGACCTCGCGCGCGGCATAGATCATGCCGCCGAACAGGATCGGGCCCAGCACCGCGACGATGAAGGTCAGCCACAACTGGCCGGACATCGCCGCGAGCATCGACAGTGCGCCCCAGATCACGCCCAGCAGGCCCAGCGCCAGCGGCGCCTTGCGCAACAGGCCGAAGCCGGCCAGCAACCATTCCGCGCCGGCGTTGAACGGCACTTTGCGAATCTGCGTCATCGTGGGGTTCCCGGTAATTCGTGGTGGAGCACAGGCCGCCATCTTAAACGCGATGGCGGCAGCGGCTCCCTACCGCCGCGGCAGCCCGCGGACGTGGTGCACGAAGCGCTTGAGCACCCGGCGCGCCTCCGGCGCGGCGCGGACGTTGCGGGTGATCGTCTTCGGGCAGTGGCCCTCCTGCTGCAGGGCGACGCGGCGCGAGTGCACATAACCGCGCATGTGGGTCGCGCTGAATTCGGGATGGAACTGCACGCCCCACGCCGCCTCGCCCCAGCGGAAGGCGTGGCAGGGGTCGTGCTCCGAGCGCGCCAGCACGGTGGCGCCCGGCGGCGGCGCCAGCACCGTCTGCAGGTGCGTGACCTGCGCGGCGAAGCGCTCGGGGATCGGGCCGAAGACCGGGTCGTCCTGCGCGGCCGGGTGCAGCTGGATGTCGACCGTGCCCATCTCGCGCCCGCCCGGGTGGTCGCCAACCTCGCCGCCCAGCGCATGCGCCAACAGCTGGTGGCCGTAGCAGATGCCGAACACCGGCGTGCCGGCGTGCGCGGCGTCGTGCAGCCAGGCGGCGCTGGCCTCGGACCAGTCGGCGCGGTCGGTGACCTTCGCGCCGGACCCGGTGACGATCACGCCGGCGAAGCCCTCGCGCGGCGGCAGCGGTTCACCGCCCTGGACGTCGACCGCGACGGTGTCGTCCTCGTGCAGGCCGGCGGCGACGCGGATCCAGTGGGGAAAGCCGCGGTAACGGCGCATGGAGGCGACCGGCTGGCCGGTCTCCAGGATCAGGAAAGGGGGCATGGGACCTGCGGGTTCAGTCTTGCGGCGGTAGGACGGAAACGACTTCGGCGATTGTAGTCAGCCCCAGCGCGACCTTGTCGGCCGCGGCCATCCGCAGCGTGCGCACGCCCTCTTCGCCGGCGGCCCGGGAAAAGGCCGCCAGGTCCATCTCGGCGCGGATGAGGCCGCGCAGGCGCGGGGTGACGGTCAGCAGCTCGTACAGCCCGACCCGGCCCAGGTACCCGGTGCGCCGGCACTCCAGGCAGCCGACCGCGGCATGCGGGTGCTGGACCGCGGGCGGCGGCGCATCGCCCAGCAGGCTGCGCCAGTCCTCGGCGTCCAGCGTCGCCGGCCGCTTGCAGTGCGGGCACAGCGTGCGCACCAGCCGCTGCGCGAGCACGCCGTTGAGCGTGGACGCCACCAGGTAGTGCGGCACGCCCAGGTCCAGCAGGCGGGTGATCGCGGAGGCGGCATCGTTGGTGTGCAGCGTCGACAGCACCAGGTGGCCGGTAAGCGCGGCCTGCACCGCCATCTGCGCGGTCTCCAGGTCGCGGATCTCGCCGATCATGATGATGTCCGGGTCCTGCCGCAGCAGGGTGCGCACGCCACTTGCGAAGTCCAGGTCGATGCCCGGCTGCACCTGCATCTGGTTGAACTCCGGCGCGACCATCTCGATCGGGTCCTCGACGCTGCAGACGTTCACGTCCGGCGTCGCCAGCCGCTTGAGCGTCGAGTACAGCGTGGTCGTCTTGCCCGAGCCGGTCGGCCCGGTGACCAGCACGATGCCGTGCGGACGCTCGACCAGCGCGTTCCAGCCGGTAGCCTCGTCCGCGCTGAAACCCAGCTGGCCGATGTCCTTGATCGCGGTGTCCGGGTCGAAGATGCGCATCACGCACTTCTCGCCGAACGCGGTGGGCATGGTCGACACGCGCATCTCGACCTCGCGCCCGCCCGGCGAGCGCGTCTTGATGCGGCCGTCCTGCGGGCGCCGGCGCTCGGCCAGGTCCATGCGGCTCAATACCTTGATGCGGCTGACCACCGCCGTCATCACCGCCGGCGGCAGCTCGAACACCTTGTGCATCACGCCGTCGATGCGGAAGCGCATGCGCCCCATGTCGCGGCGCGGCTCCAGGTGGATGTCGGAGGCGCGCTGCTCATAGGCGTACTGCAGCAGCCAGTCGACGATGTGCACCACGTGGTGGTCGTCGGCGCCGACCTCGCCGACCCGCCCCAGCTCGATCAGCTGTTCGAAGTTGGGCATGCCGCCGGTGTCGCGGGTCTCGCGCGCGCCGCGCACCGAGCGCGTCACGCCGAAGAACTCCATCGTGTAGCGGTGCAGGTCCAGCGGGTTGACCACCGCCAGCTCGACCGGGCGCCGCGTCAGGTGCTGCAGGTCGTCCCACCACGCCAGGTCGGTGGGCTCGCTGGTGGCGACCAGCACGCGCTCGTGGCTGACCGCAAGGGGCAGGATGCGGTGCCGGCGCGCGTACGCGTGCGAGACCACCGCGGTGGCGGCGGCGACGTCGACGCGGGTCGGGTCGATGCGCAGGTAGCGGTGGCCGGTTTCGTGCGCCAGCCACTCGGTCAGGCGCTCCAGGCTCAGCTCGGTGCCGGGGTGCCGGCGCGAGTCCAGCTTGAGGTTGGCCAGCAGCACCAGCGGGTGCACGTCGCCGGGGTGGCGGGCGGCGGCGGTGCCGCGCACGCGCTCCGCGTCGCGGGTGGCGATCAGGCCGTCCTCGGCCAGCGCCGCGGCCACCCGGGCCAGCGACAGGCGGCCGGGCGCGAGGCGGGAGGGCATCGGCGGGGCGGCCTCGCCGGGCACGTGTCGCGGCTCGTTCAAGCCATCGCTCCTGCGGGTGCGCATCGCGGAAAAGGGACTGCGCGACGGTGTCCGCCGCGCGCGGTCGGACGCCGTGAAGGCGCTCGCTATACTAGCGCGCCCCCATGCACGGCCCTTTCCGCCATGAGCGACGCGGTCACATTCCAGCAGCTGATCCAGCGCCTCAACGCCTACTGGGCGGAGCAGGGCTGCGTGCTGATCCAGCCGCTCGACCTGGAGGTCGGCGCCGGCACGTTCCATCCGGCCACGTTTCTGCGCGCGCTCGGCCCGGAGCCGTGGAACGCCGCCTACGTGCAGCCCTGCCGCCGCCCCACCGACGGCCGCTACGGCGACAACCCCAACCGCCTGCAGCGCTACTACCAGTACCAAGTGGCGATGAAGCCCTCGCCCGACAACATCGTCGAGCTGTACTTCGATTCGCTGAAGGCGCTGGGCGTCGACCCGCTGGTGCACGACCTGCGCCTGGTCGAGGACAACTGGGAGTCGCCTACGCTGGGCGCCTGGGGCCTGGGCTGGGAGGTTTGGCTCAACGGCATGGAGGTGACGCAGTTCACGTACTTCCAGCAGGCCGGCGGCATCGAGTGCAAGCCGGTGCTGGGTGAGATCACCTACGGCCTGGAGCGTCTCTGCATGTACCTGCAGAACGTCGACAACGTGTTCGACCTGGTGTGGACCCACGGCCCGGACGGCGCGCCGGTGTATTACCGCGACGTCTACCACCAGAACGAGGTCGAGCAGAGCACGTACAACTTCGAGCATGCCGACGTCGCAGAACTCTTTCACCGCTTCGACGCCTGCGAGGCCGAGGCCGCCAAGCTCACCGAGCTCGGCCTGCCGCTGCCGGCCTACGAGCAGGTGTGCAAGGCCAGCCACAGCTTCAACATGCTCGACGCGCGCCGCGCGATCTCCGTCACCGAACGCCAGCGCTACATCCTGAGGGTCAGGAAGATCGCGCAGGGCGTGGCCGAGGCGTACTTCGCGCAGCGCGAGAAGCTGGGGTTCCCGGGGTTGAAGCAGGTTTCGAAGGCGGCTTGATGCCTCGGCCTTGAGCCCCTCTCCCACCGGGAGAGGGGTTGGGGAGAGGGTTCGGCGAAGCTTCGCTGTCGACCCTCAAGCACGTTCATCAGCCGACGTTCTGCACCTCGATTTCCCGCTTCATCGCTCCGCCGCACCCTCATCCGCCCTCCGGGCACCTTCTCCCACAGGGAGAAGGGAGCCACGCAAAGACAGGCATGACGCCATGACCGAAACCCAACCCCTGCCCATGCTTCCCCTGCTCGTCGAACTGGGCACCGAGGAACTGCCGGTCAAGGCACTGCCCGGGCTGGCGCAGGCGTTCTTCGATGGCGTCCTTGAGGGCCTGGCCAAGCGCGGCATCGCCTTCGAGCGCGGCGCGGCCAAGCCGCTGTATTCGCCGCGCCGCCTGGCGGTGGTGCTGCCGGCCGTGGCCGTCGAACAGCCGGAGCAGCGCTCGGAAGCACTGGGCCCGTACCTCAACATCGCGCTGGACGCCGACGGCCAGCCCACGCGCGCGCTGGCCGGTTTCGCCGCCAAGGCAGGCGTCGAGTGGACCGCGCTCGAGAAGACCACCGACAACAAGGGCGAGCGCTTCGTGCAGCGTTCGGTGACGCCGGGCGCGCGTACCGCCGAGTTGCTTGGCGAGATCGTGCGCGAGGCCATCGCCGCCATGCCGATCCCCAAGCCGATGCGCTGGGGCGCGCACGCGCATGGCTTCGCACGTCCCGTGCACTGGCTGGTGCTGATGCTCGGTGGCGAGATCGTGGACGCCGAAGTGCTGGGCGCGCGCAGCGACCGCATGAGCCGCGGCCACCGTTTCATGCACGACAAGCCGGTGTGGATCGGCGGCGCCGATGATTACGTCGATGCCCTGCGTGGCGCGAAGGTGCTGGTCGATCCCGACGAGCGCCGCGCGCGCATCGTCGCGGAGGTCGAGGCTGCCGCGCGCAGCGCCAGCGGCACGGCGCGCATCGACGACGGCATCCTCGAGGAGGTCAACGGCCTGGTCGAGTGGCCGAAGGCCGTGGCCTGCAGCTTCGAGCGCGAGTTCCTCGCGGTGCCGCAGGAAGCGCTGATCGCCACCATGGAGACGAACCAGAAGTTCTTCCCGGTGTTGGACGGCGAGGGCCGGTTGAGCGAGCACTTCGTCGGCATTGCCAACATCGAGTCGAAGGACGAGTCCGAGGTCCGCAAGGGCTACGAGCGCGTGATCCGTCCGCGTTTTGCCGACGCCAAGTTCTTCTTCCTTGAGGACATGAAGCAGGGCCTGGCGTCGATGAACGACGGCCTGGCCACGGTCACCTACCAGAAGGCGCTGGGCAGCGTCGCCGACAAGGTCGCGCGCGTCGCTGCGCTGGCCGAAGCGATCGCGCCGCAGGTGGGGGTCGACCCCGCGCTGGCGCGCCGCGCCGCGCAGCTGTCCAAGGCCGACCTGCAGTCGCGCCTGGTGGGCGAGTTCCCCGAGCTGCAGGGCATCGCCGGCCGCCACTACGTGATGCAGGATGCCGCGCTGTCGGACCTGTCGATGGAGCAGCGCACCGCCGTGGCCAATGCCATCGACGAGGCCTACATGCCGCGCTTCGCCGGCGATGCGATTGCGCCGTCGAAGCTTGGCCAGGTGCTGGCGATCGCCGAACGCCTGGACACCCTGGCCGGCGGCTTTGCAGTCGGTTTGAAGCCGACCGGCAATAAGGACCCCTTCGCGTTGCGGCGCAATGCGTTGGGGTTGGCGCGGACGTTGATTGAAGGCGGGGTCGACGCGGCGCTTGATCCCTTGCTTGTGGACGCGATGGCGCGGCAGCCGGTCAAGCCGGCGGCCGACACGAACAACGAGTCGGCTGCGCTCGACCTGCGTGACTTCATCCTCGGCCGCCTTCGCGGCTACTACGCCGACCAGGGCGTGACGCCGCAGCAGTTCGAGGCAGTGGTGCAGGTGTTCCCCGTGGTGGCGGGCACTGTAGGAACGCCTTCAGCCGCGAACGCCGCTGCGGGCGCATCGTCGGCCGGCTCGCTTGTCGACTTCGACCGCCGCCTCAAGGCCCTCGTCGAATTCACCGCGCTGCCCGAAGCCGAGGCGCTGGCCGCGGCCAACAAGCGCAGCCGCAACATCCTCAAGAAGGTCGAAGGCGAGGTGCCTACGGCCGTCAGCCCGGCGTTGTTCAGTGATGCCGCCGAGCGCGAACTGGCCGAGGCCGTCGATGCCGCCATCGCCGACACCGACCCGCTGCTGGCCGCGCGCGACTACGTCGCCGTGCTCGGCCGGCTGGCGCGCCTGCGTCCGCAGGTCGACCGCTTCTTCGACGAGGTCATGGTCAACGCCGACGACCCGGCCGTGCGCGCCAACCGCCTCGCCCTGCTCAAGCGGCTCAGCGACCGGCTGGGCAGCGTCGCGGCGATCGAGCACCTGTCGGCCTGAGGCGCGGCGCGGAAACGCGCGGCCCGGCTCTGCCTGGCTCGGCCGGGGCTGACCCGGGTCGCCCCCACGCGGACCGGACACCGGCGACACACCATTGCCGTCATCCCGGCGAAAGCCGGGATCCATCTTCGAGCTGCGACGTACCGTTCGGCCGCAACCATGCAGTGACGCGCGCGCGCGGCCGCCTCGGGGTGCGGGCAGCCGGCGAACGTCAAGATGGGTCCCGGCTTTCGCCGGGACGACGGAATCGGGACAGCGCGGCCGCGCGTGAAGCATCCTCCCCATTTCACTCCACCCCACCTTGACGGCCGCATCCCGATCCTCGCGCGATGCCCAGCCGCCGCGCGCCGTCCAAACCCGCCACGCCCATCGCCGCCGGCAACGGCGCGGCCATCGAGCACGCACGCGCCGCGGGGCTGCGCTACGTCAGCGACCTCGATCCCGGCTACGCCCGGCAGCGGTCCGGCACCGGCTTCAGCTATCGCGACCCGACCGGTCAGGCGGTGCGCGATGCGGGCGAACTGCAACGCATCCGCGCGCTGGCGGTGCCACCGGCCTACACCGACGTCTGGATCTGCCTGCACCCGAAGGGGCACCTGCAGGCCACCGGGCGCGATGCGCGCCACCGCAAGCAGTACCGCTACCACCCGGAGTGGCAGCGCGTGCGCGGCGAGGGCAAGTTCGACCGGATCATCGCTTTCGGCGAGGCACTGCCGCGGCTGCGCCGACGCCTCAAGCGGGACCTCGCGCTGCCGGGGTATCCGCGCGACAAGGTGCTCGCCATAGCTGTGGGCGTGATGGCGGCGACGCTCGTCCGTGTCGGCAACGACACCTACGCGCGCAGCAACAAATCCTTCGGCCTGACCACGCTGCGCAACCGGCACATCGCGTTCCTGCGTGGTGGCCGCGCGCGGTTGAAGTTCCGCGGCAAGGGCGGGCTGGAGCACGACATCGAGCTGGACGACGTGCGCCTGGCACGCGCGATCCGGAAGATCCAGCAGCTGCCCGGCCAGGCACTGTTCCAGTACCGCGACGACGACGGCACGTTGCAACCGGTCGGCTCGGGCGACGTCAACGACTACCTGCGCGAGGCGATGGGCGAGGACTTCACCGCCAAGGACTTCCGCACCTGGGGCGGCACGCTGGCCGCGTTCCAGCGCTTC
The DNA here is from genome assembly GCA_001830245.1 of Lysobacterales bacterium RIFOXYA1_FULL_69_10. Lineage (GTDB taxonomy): Bacteria > Pseudomonadota > Gammaproteobacteria > Xanthomonadales > Xanthomonadaceae > Lysobacter_C. The sequence continues at coordinate 20,595 of MIDV01000002.1, forward strand.
GCCGGCATGCCGCTGCCGGAAACCGCCCGTGGCGACGAACCCAGCGAAACCGCGTTGCGTGCGGTCGAGAAGGCGGTGATCAGTGAGGTCGCGCACGTGCTGGGCAACACGCCGGCGGTCTGCCGCAAGGCGTATGTCGATCCGTCGGTGCTGGCCGGCTGGCGCGATGGCTCGCTGGCGCGTGCGGCCAACGGCGCGCGCGGCGCCCGCCAGTGGGAGGCGGCTACGTTGAAGTTCCTCAAGCGCGCGCGCCGGGAGGCGCGGCGCAGCGCAAAGTCGCCACGACGCCCCCCGCGCTGACACGCCATTCCAGGCGATGTGCGGCCTTTCACGGCGCGTGTCCGGGCCCGGGACGACACTCGCAGACCCCCCACGCAGGAGTACCGCCATGGCCCGTTGCGACGTCTGCGGCAACGACTACGACAAGGCGTTCACCGTCACCACCCCGGAGCGGAGTGGAACCTTCGACTCCTTCGAATGCGCCATCCATGCGTTGGCGCCCACTTGCGCCCACTGCGGCTGCCGGATCATCGGCCACGGCAGCGAGCACGACGGCACGTTCTACTGCTGTGCGCACTGCGCCAAGAAGGCCGGAGTGAAGGGGCTCGACGACCGCGTCTGACGCCCGTCTCAGGGCTCGAACTGCGCCAGCGCATCGGCTGGGACCGGCCACAGCGCCCAGAACGGGTGCCGGCGTGCGCGCCATGCGGTGGCGGCGTCATCCAGGACCGACACCAGCGTCTGCGCATCGTCGGCGTTCGCCTCGCGCCATGCGTCGGCGTGGACGAACAGCAGCAGGTGCCCCGGTGCCGGCCACCACGACAGGTCGCCGAGGCTGTCTGCCAGCGCATCCCAGTTGCCGCCGAACCAGTCAGGAAAGCGCAGCGCGGTGGCGATCCGCGCGATGGCGTCGTCTTTGCCCTGGCAGGCCCGCACGTCGATCGGCACCACTGCGAAATCCAGGGCCGTAGCCGCCTCCGCCAGGGCGTCGCGATCGCGTGCATCGAC
>MIDV01000003.1:0-862 GCA_001830245.1 Lysobacterales bacterium RIFOXYA1_FULL_69_10
GCGGCATCGACCAGCGGCGCGACGGTCAGCTCGCAATCGCCGTCGAGCCAGTCGAATACCGCATCGACGTCGCCGCGCGCGATGGCACCGTGCAGGTGCAACTCCCAGCCGAGGTGGCACTGGCTCGGATCGAGCTCGGCCAGCTGCGCCGGCGCGCCGTCGGTGATGAACGCGCGCACCACCTCCAGCCGACCCAGTTGCTGCAACTCGCGGAACAGCCGCAACGGATCGTTGCCGGTCTGCAGCAGGTGCGGCATGGCGGTGAATCCGATGGTCCAGCCGCTGGCCGGTGCCGCCGCTGGCGCGGCCGCGCTGGCCGGCGCGGCAACCTCGCCGCTGACCAGGCGCACCAGCTCGACGCGCAACGCCTCGCTTTCGGCGTCGGCCACCGGCTGACCCTGGCTGGACCGGTCCAGCATCGCGCGCAGGCAGTCGACCGAACGCAGCAACAGCTCGATCAGCCCGGAATCCACCACCCGGCGCTCGCTGCGCACTTCTTCCAGCAGCGATTCGGCGACATGGGTGAACGCGGCCACGTCGGCGAATCCGAACGTCGCGGCGCCACCCTTGATGGAATGCGCGGCGCGAAAGATGGTATGCACCAGCTCGTGGTCGGTCGAACCCGAATCCAGCGCCAGCAGCGCCGCCTCCATCGCGTCGAGCCCTTCCCGGCTTTCCTCGAAGAAGGTCTTGTGGAATTGAGTCAGGTCGACCGCGCTCATGACGTTCCTTAACCCAGCACGCGCTTGACGGTGGCCAGCAGTTGTTCCGGATCGAACGGCTTGACCAGCCAGCCGGTGGCACCGGCCGCCTTGCCTTCCATCTTCTTCTCGGTGTGCGACTCGGTGGTCAGCATCAGGAT
>MIDV01000003.1:905-2494 GCA_001830245.1 Lysobacterales bacterium RIFOXYA1_FULL_69_10
CTGCCACCTCGTTCAGGCCAGCCCTGCGGCCGGCAGTTCCAGTATCTGTGCCAGGCCGAGCAGGCCGGCCGCCTCGTTGATAGCCTCGCTCGCGCCGCGCCAGGCCAGCGTGCCGCCGCGCGCATGGAGTTCGCGCCGGAACAGCACCAGCAATTGCAGGGCTGCGGTGTCGGCACGCTCCACCTGGCTGCCGTCCAGCACCACGATGGCGCCTTGTTTCAGCGTACCCAGCAGTTCCGCCTTCAGCGCGGCCTGGGCGGCGATGCGGCAGTCCGCCGGAAGCACCACCACGGCTGCGCCGTCCGCCGCCGGTTCCTGTCCGTCATCTTTCTGCTTCGCCGCCCGTTTGCCGGCCATGCCGCCACTCCACTCGCGCCACTGCGCTGACGAGGACTTATCGGCCACGGGCGCGATCGCTTTAGGGCGTAGTGAGGCAACCCGCCGGCGCCGAACGCGGCTCAAGTTCGCCCGCGCGCGGCCGATGTCCTTCGGGACGAACCCATCCGCACACACGGCGCCCGAGTGCAGGAACCGACTTGATCATCCAACCGACCAGCCTGGCCGCCCTCACTTGGGCCGGTGCCGCCTCCGGCACCACCGCGCCAAGCTGGCGCATCGGCACCGTGCTGTCGGCACGGCCCCTGGGCGTGAGCCCGCAAGGCCTGCTGGTCCTGCAGATCGGTGCCCTCACCGTGGAAGCGGACGTGCCTGGCAGCCAGCTGCCGGCACAGTTCCAGGTCCGCGTATTGAGCCTGGGCGCGCAGCCGCAACTGGAGGTGCTGTCGCTTCCTGCCGATCCGACATTCCAGCGCGTCCTGCGCGAGCGCCTGCCCCAGCAGAACGGCTATGCACCCTTGCTGGCCACGCTGGGCGCGCTGGCCCAGCGGCCGGTACTGCGCCAGTTGCCGCCGGAGCTGCGCACGGCGCTGGCCTTGCTCGAGCAGTCGCTGCGCACCCCTGCGGAAATCACCCGCGGCGAAGGTCTGCGCGAAGCCATCAAGCGCAGCGGACTGTTCTTCGAATCCAGGCTGGCCAGCCCGCATGGCAACCTGGCGGCGCTGGCCGAAGACGACTGGAAAGGTGCGCTGCTGCGCCTGGCCGGCTTGCTCGACCGGCGCGCAACGGCGCCGCCGGCGCCGGACCGCAGCGACGCCGCGCCGCCGCTGCTGCAGCGTGGCGTGCAGGCGCAATCGCGCCTGCCGCTGCCGCTGGCGCCCGCCGACGATGCCGTGGACCCGTTGCTGGATCGCCTGCACGGCGATGTGAAGGCGGCGCTGGCGCGGGTGGAGGTGGCCCAGCTGGAGGCCAGCGCCAGTCCGCTGCCGGCGTGGATGATCGAGATCCCGCTGCAGGGAGAGGACGGGCGCGACGTGCTGCAGCTCCAGTTGGAGTTCGCCGCCGACCTCGCCGACGGCACCCATGGCTGGACGCTCGGCTTCGCACTGGACCTGCCGGCGCTGGGCCCGGTGCAGGGCGAGCTGCAATTGCGCGAACCGCGGCTGGCGGTACGCCTGTGGGCCGAACAGGCGGAGACCGCGCAACGGCTGGAGCGCCAGTTCGGCCCGCTGCGCCAGCGGCTCGCTGCCTGC
>MIDV01000003.1:2532-2754 GCA_001830245.1 Lysobacterales bacterium RIFOXYA1_FULL_69_10
TCCGCGCCGGGTCAGCCTGCGGCTGGCCAGCGGCAACCATGCGCAGATCAAGGCGATGCCGCCCGAGTCGCTTGAAGCCCTGCTGGCACGTGCGCAGGCGCTGGGCGTGCCGCTGCATCACGATCCCCAGATCGCTGCCTTGCTGGCGTCGCTGCGGTTGCGCGACGACGTGCCGGTGCTGCTCTACGCGGCGGCCGCCTCGGTGCTGGCTGCCGTCTACGA
>MIDV01000003.1:2762-3739 GCA_001830245.1 Lysobacterales bacterium RIFOXYA1_FULL_69_10
AGGAGTGATCAGCTCGGGCCAGCCGCCCGCCACGCCGCACCCGCATTTCAGGGATGGGCCGGATGCATCTGCAGGACCAGCCTCGCCTCGTCGCGCGACAAGCCGCAGCGGCTGACCAGCTGCTCCACGTCGGCGCCTTCGCGTGCCAGTTGCTGGGCCAGTTCGTAGGACTGCCGCGCCGGCGGCGGTTGCTGTTCGAACCGGCCCACCTGGCGCTCCAGCCGCCCCAGCGCCGTCACCAGCATCGAGGTCGGCACATCGGTGCAGGCATGCATGGCGTCGTGCGACAGTACGGCGACCTGCCGTTGCAACTCGCGCAACTGGCGCCAGCCATGGAACAGCAGCGCCGACTGCGCCAGCGCCAGCAGCAGCAGGATGCCCACGCCGGCTTCAAGCCACACGGTTGCCCCCATCGTCCACCCGGCACAGCCGGCGGACATCGAGCAAGGCCACGAAGCCGCCTTGCCAGGCCAGCACGCCGCTAACCGGATCACCGTCGCGGCTGGCCCGTCCCGGCGGCGGCGGCGCGATGTCGAGACCGTCGCTGCACAGCAGTTCGCCGACCGCGTCCACCAGCAGGCCGACCCGCTGGCCGGCGTGCGACAGCATCACCACGCGCACGGTGGCCGCATTGGCTGCCGGCAGCGCCGGCAGCCCCAGCCGGCAGCGGCCGTCCATGACCGGCACGATGCGCCCGCGCAGATGCCGCACGCCGAGCAGGTCGGGGGCGGCACCCGGCACCGGCGTCAGGTCGCCATCGCGGATGACTTCACTGACATCGTCCAGCGGCGCCGCGTACAGCTGCGTCCCGATACGGAACGACAACCAGTGCCGGGTGCGTGCTTCGGGCGCAGCAACGGCGGCATTCATGCGTCTACTCCATGGTCGGTGGATGCGGTCATCGGTTTCACTTGCTCGAGTTGGTCCGGTGAGCCGCTCCACCGGCGTGGCCGGCGACGACGTCGGGCAGCGCGGGA
>MIDV01000003.1:3816-7306 GCA_001830245.1 Lysobacterales bacterium RIFOXYA1_FULL_69_10
TCGCTCATCACCACCACCAGCACGCGCCGGTTCTGGTTGCGGCCTTCCACGGTGGCGTTGTCGGCGATCGGGCGCATCTCGCCCCAGCCGATGATGCCGAGCCGCGCGGGAGCGATTCCGGCCACGGAGAACAGGCGCGCCACGCTGGCCGCCCGCGCCGCCGACAGCTCCCAGTTCGACGGATACAGCACGTTGCTGATCGGCACATCGTCGGTGAAACCCTCCACCCGCACCGGATTGGCGAACCGGGCCAGGATCGCCGCCAGGTCGCGCAGCACCGCATTGGCCGGATCCGACAGCTGCGCCACGCCGCTGGGAAACAGGATGTCGGTGCGGATCTCGATCTCGAGCCAGTCCGGCTTGTGCCGCACCACTACCAGCTTGCGGTCGATCAGCGGCTGCAATGCCTTGCGCACCTGGTCTTCGATGCGCCCGAGGTTTTCCTGCTGCTTCGACTGGCGGCCCGCCTCGCGTCCGCTGCCGCCGCTCGCCGGCACCGGATGCGGCGGGATCGGCACCGCGATCGGCACGATCGACGAACCCGACTGGCCGGCCGGCGCGGCGATCGCCGGAGCGATGTTGTGCGGCCGGATCCGGGTCGGCGGCAGCGGCGCGATCGCGTGGCTGGAACCGTTGAACGCCTCGATCAGCGACTCGGACATCACCCGGAACTTGCCTTCGTTGACCACCGAGACCGCATACATCACCACGAAGAACGCGAGCAGCAGGGTCATCAGGTCGGCGTAGGGAATCGCCCAGGCCTCGTGATTGACGTGTTCCTCGTGCTTGTGCCTTCTCATGCCACGTAACCTTGCAGGCGCGCCTCGATCTGCCGCGGGTTGTCGCCCTGGGCGATCGACACCAGGCCCTCGATCAGGATCTCGCGCATCTGCGTCTGCTTGTGGATCAGGCCCTTCAGCCGCGCCGCCATCGGCAGCATGAACAGGTTGGCCAGCGCCACGCCGTAGATGGTGGCCACGAAGGCCGCGGCGATGCCGTGGCCGAGCTTGCTCGGATCGGCCAGGTTCTGCATCACCGCCATCAACCCCATCACGGCGCCGATGATGCCCAGCGTGGGCGAATAGATGCCGGCCATCTCGTACACCTTGGCGCCGGCCAGGTCGATCGACTCGCGCGTTTCCAGGTCCACTTCCAGCACGCTGCGGATCGCCTCCGGCTCGCCGCCGTCGACCAGCAGTTGCAGGCCCTTGCTGACGAACGGGTCGACCTCCGCCTCGATCTGCGGCTCCAGCCCGAGCAGGCCCTGCCGGCGCGAGATCTCGCTCCAGCCGACGATCCGGCTGATCAGGTCGCCTGGCCTGTGCTGGGGCGGCCGGTAGACCATCGAGAGCATCTTGAACGCATGCTTGAGCACCTTGCCCTGGGTCTGTACCAGCAGGGCCGCCGCCGTGCCGGCAAAGACGATCACGAACGCCGCCGCATTCCACAGCGCACCGACGTTGGAGCCCTTCAGGATGGTGCCGACGATGATGACCACGAAGGCCAGAATGGTGCCGATGATGCTTACCAGATCCATGCCGATCAGCCGGTCAGTTGCAGCGAAGTGGAAAGTTGCCCGGCATCGCTGGCCAGGCCGGCCAGGTCCATCACCAGCGCCAGCCGGCCGTCGCCCGTGACGGTGGCCCCGGCGATGCCCGGCACGCCGTCGAACAGGGGCCCGAGCGGCTTGACGATGACGTCCTCGCGACCGAGCACCTCGTGCACCAGGCAGCCCAGCCGCTGGTGGCCGATGTGCAGCACCGCCACATGCCGGCCCGCGGCCGCCACCGCTCCGGCCCAGCCGACCAGGTTGACCAGCGGCAGGGCGCGGCCGCGATGGCGGGCGACCAGGCGCCCGTCCAGCAGGGAATCCTGGCCGTCGTCGAGCTCGAACACCTCCTCCACGTTGCACATCGGCAGCGCGAGCAGGCGCGTGTCCACGCGCACCATCAGCACGCGCAGCACCGCCAGGGTCAGCGGCACGGTCAGTTCCAGCTCGCTGCCGTGGCCCAGGGTCGAGTGCACCTGCAAGGTGCCGCCGAGTTCGGCCACGCGCGTCTTCACCACGTCCATGCCGACCCCGCGGCCGGAGATGTCGGAAACCGCCGCGGCGGTGCTGAAGCCGGGACGGAAGATCAATTCGTAGCATTCGCCTTCGCTCAGCCGCGAGGCCTGCACGGCATCGATCACCCCTTTCTCCACCGCCTTGCGGCGCAGGATGTCCGGGTCCATGCCGCGGCCGTCGTCGTGCACCGCGATCACGATGCGTTCGCCGCGCTGACTGGCCGACAGGCATACCCGGCCCTTGCGCGGCTTGCCGGCAAGCTCGCGCTCGTCCGGCATCTCCACGCCGTGATCGAGCGCGTTGCGCAGCAGGTGGATCAGCGGATCGGCCAGCGCCTCGACCAGGCTGCGATCGAGGTCGGTGCCCTCGCCTTCCAGCACCAGTTCCACTTCCTTGCCGAGCTGGCGTGCCAGGTCGCGCACGATCCGCGGGAAGCGCTGGAACAGCCGGCCCACCGGCTGCATGCGCATGCCCATGACGGCGGTCTGCAGCTCGTCGGTGACCCGGTCCAGCTCGTTCGCCGCGGCGACCAGGGCCTCGCTGCCGTTGCGCGCGGCCAGGCTGAGCAGCCGGTTGCGCACCAGCACCAGTTCGCCGGCATGGTTGACCAGGACGTCCAGCCGCGCGGTATCGACCCGCACGGTGTTCTCCGCCGGAGCCGCCTGATGCGCCGCGGCGGCCGCGGCAGGTTTCGCTGCAGCCGTCTCGACCACCGCCGCCGGCGCCACCGCGGCTGCCGCGGCCGGCTGCTCGGCCTTGCCGTGCAAGGCGTCCAGCAGCGCCTCGAATTCGTCGTCGTCGATCGTCGCGGACGTGGCCGGCGCAACCGGCAACGCCGCCGGCATGACGGTGCCCGGGGCGGCCCTGCCGTACATGCTGTCCAGCAGGGCCTCGAATTCGCTGTCGTCGATCGCGCCGCCATCCGCCGACGGCGCCGGGGCGGCCACCGGCACGACGACCGGGGCCGGCCGGGTTCCCGGCAGCAGCGATTCCAGCAGCGCCGCCGGCGGCATGCCCAGCGGTACCCCGGCGCCCACCGCCGCCATCATGTCGTTGAGCAGGTCGAGCGCCTCCAGCAACGCGTCCATGTGGATGGCGCCGAGCACCACGTTGCCGTTGCGGGCCTCGTTGAGCAGATCCTCGGCGTGGTGGCACAGCAACACCATCGGCTCGAGCGCCAGGAATCCGGCGCCGCCCTTGACGGTGTGGAAGGCGCGGAACACCGCATTCAGCAGCTCGCCGTCGCCCGGCGCCGCTTCCAGCCCGACCAGCTGCTCGCCCAGGCGCTGCAGCAGTTCACCCGCCTCGACCAGGAAATCCTGGCGCAGCTCGCTGTCGAATTCCGCATTCATCCCCAGGCTCTCGTCAAAACCCGAATTCGCTGAGCAGGCGGTCGGCATCTTCCTGGCTGGATACCTTGACCGC
>MIDV01000004.1:0-16650 GCA_001830245.1 Lysobacterales bacterium RIFOXYA1_FULL_69_10
GAACTTGTCGGCCAGCTCGATCTCCTTGGCGACGGACACGCCGTCCTTGGTGATCGTCGGCGCGCCGAAGCTCTTCTCGAGCACGACGTTGCGGCCCTTCGGGCCGAGGGTGGCCTTGACGGCATTGGCGAGGGTGTTGACGCCGCGCAGCATCTTGGCGCGCGCGTCTTCACCGAAACGGATTTCCTTGGCAGCCATGTTTGGAACCTCAAAAAAAAGCGGGAATGGAGAACTGGAAAAAGGGAGGCAAGCGCGGCGGGCGAACCCGCCCCGGCGATCAGCCGAGGATCGCGAAGATGTCGTCTTCCTTCACCACCAGCAGGTCGGTGCCGTCGAGCTTCACTTCGGTGCCGCTGTACTTGCCGAACAGGACCTTGTCGCCGACCTTGACCTTCGGCGCGCGCACGCTGCCGTTGTCCAGGTGCTTGCCTTCGCCCACGGCGACGACTTCACCCTTGATCGGCTTCTCGGTGGCCGAGTCCGGGATCACGATGCCGCCAGCGGACATCTTTTCTTCTTCCATGCGCTTGATGACCACGCGGTCGTAGAGCGGCTTGATATTCATGAGACAACCCCTAAGTGGTTGAATGGGTGGGAAAAGAACGGGAATTTTAGCAGTCGCCCGGAACGAGTGCCAAGCTCCGGGACGGACAAAGCCCGGCGGAGCCGGGACTGCGGGGGAGATGGGGCGGCCGCGGAAGCTTTCAAGGGCCGCGCCGCGAAATTGGTACCGCTTGCGATGCGAAGGCCTGCCGGGCACGCGCGCCGTGCGTCAATCCGCACCGGAAGGAGAGCGCCCGGGGGAACGAGCGCTTGCGGAGCGAGAGTCCACAAAGAAAGAGCGCGTCCCCGAAGCGACGCGCTCTTTCACGGTATGGAGATGGCATCCCAGCGCAGCGCCTCCAGCGCCCCTCCCCGGACCAGACACCCCTTGTCTAAGCTGACGTCCGTGTCAGCCGGAGTCGATAATGCGCACTGGACGTCACCCGCACCAGCCGCCCGGCTACCGCGAATAGCGACCATCGGTAGCCGGATGCTGTGACACGGGTCCGCAATGATTGGCGTTTACTTGCGACAGATCAGGCACCGTGACTGCTGGTAGCGGGTTGAGGTCAATATCGGTATCGTCGCTACTTTCAGGCACCTGGCTGGAATCCGACCATGACCCCGCAGCAGCGCATCCGACTCGCTCGCCGACACGCCGGCCTTTCACAGGCGGCCCTCGCCCACGCCGTGGGCGTACAGCGCAGCGCCGTCAGCCATTGGGAGGCCACGCCCGGCAAATCCCCGAGCGCCAGCCACCTGCGCGAGGCGGCGATGGCCACCGGCGTCCAGTACGAGTGGTTGGCCACGGGGCGTGGCCGCATGACCCTGTCGCAGGACGTGGCGATGGACTCGGTGGCCGCCGCGGACGCCATGCTGGTGGACGACCCCCTGGAGTTGCGCCTGCTCACGGCATTCCGCGAGAGCCCGGTGCTGGCACGCGCGCCGCTGGTGGAGGTGGTCGAACAGCTGGCCCTGCAGCGCGTGGGCCGTGCGCGCACGCCGGAGCCCCGGCGCCCGGCGGGCGGCTGACCCCACGCGCGCCGGTACAATGGCCGGATGTCCGTGGTCCTGGTCCATTGCGCCTGTCCCGACGCCGCCACCGCCGACCGGCTCGCCCGCGCGCTGGTCGCCGAGCGGCTCGCCGCGTGCGTCAGCGTGTTGCCCGGCATGCGCTCCACCTACCGGTGGGAAGGCGCCCTCGAGCAGGCCGACGAGGTCCTGCTGCTGGCCAAGACCACGACCGATCGCCTGCCCGCCTGCACCGACCGCCTGCATGCGCTGCATCCGTATGAACTGCCGGAAGTGATCGCGGTCGAAGCCGCGGGCGGCCTGGCGCCGTACCTGGCCTGGGTCGCCGACGAGACCCGCCCCGACCCGACTCCGACCGAACAAGGTTGAACCCCGCCGTGCCCGAACCGATCGCCGCTCCATCCCGCCGTTGGCCCACTGCACGACGCTGGCTCGGCGCCATCGCGTTCGCGATGGCGCTGTACACCGTGTCCACCGCCGCCGTTGCGGTCGACGAGGACGACCTGTTGCCGGTGGACGAGGCGTTCGTGTTGTCGGCCCGCGCCGCCGGCCCCGAGCGCATCGAAGTGCGGTGGCGGATCGCGGATGGCTATTACCTGTATCGCCACCGCACGTCGGTCACCGCGAGCGGCTTCGACGCCGGTGCGCTGCAACTGCCGCCCGGCAAGGCCTACGAGGACGAATTCTTCGGCGCCGTCGAAACCTACCGGGGCCAACTGGTGGCGACGCTCCCCGGCCAGCCCACGGGCGCCCGCGCCACGCTGACGGTGAAATACCAGGGCTGCGCGGACGCGGGCGTCTGCTATCCGCCGCAGACGCGCACGCTGGATGTCGCCCTGCCCGCGGGCGCGGCGACGTCGAACACGCTGCTGCCCGGTAGCGCGGCCTCCGGCGGCAACGCACTGCTGGGCGGTGGCGCGCCGGCGGGCGCCGATGCCCTGCCGCTGCCGCCGGAGCAGGCCTTCGGCTTCGAGGCGATCGCCGATGGCGGCGACCGGCTGTTGCTGCGCTTCACGCCGGCGCCGGGGTACTACCTCTACCGCGACAAGACCACGCTGGCGATCGAAGGCGAGACCGCGCGCCGCGAGGGCATCCGTCCCGGCGCACCCCGGTGGCCCGCCGGCGTGCGCCACAACGACGAATACTTCGGCACCACCACGGTGTACTTCGACCAGGTCGACGTACCGCTGCCGCTGCGGCGCGAGGGCGCCGGCGGCGGTCCGATCCGCGTGGTCGCCGGGTTCCAGGGGTGCCAGTCAGACGGCATCTGCTACCCGCCGATGACGCGCACGGTATCGCTGGAGCTGCCGGCGGGAACGGTGACGGCTGCTGCGCCGGAGGTGGAGTCCGATGCGCCGGTTCCGCCGGACGCGCAGGCCGCCACGGCCGGGATCGTCGACGGGGGTTCCAGCACCCCAGCGGGCGGCGAAGGTGCCGGCGTGGACGCCGCATCCGGCTCCGCAGCCACGATGGACGACCGCGCCGATGCGCCGGCCACGCCTGAATCGGCGACCGGCGCCGACACCACGACCGCCCCGCTCGCCGAAGACAGCCGCCTCGCCGCCGCCCTTGCCGGCCCGCATCGCGCCTGGGCGCTGCTGGTGTTCTTCGGCCTCGGGCTCGGGCTGGCGTTCACGCCGTGCGTGCTGCCGATGATCCCGATCCTCTCGGGCCTGATCGCCGGCCACGGCCCGGGCCTTGGCGCCCGCCGCGCCGCCGCGCTGTCGCTGGTCTACGTGCTGGCCAATGCCCTCGTGTTCACCGCCGCTGGCGTGCTGGCAGGACTGGCCGGCGCCAACCTGCAGATCGCCTTCCAGACGCCGTGGGTGATCGTCGCCTTCGCTCTGCTGTTCGTGGCGCTCGCGCTGTCGAGCTTCGGCCTGTACGAGCTGCAACTGCCCGCCGCTCTGCGCAGCCGCCTGGGCGAGGTCGCCGACCGCCAGCGTGGCGGTTCGTGGAGCGGCGTGGCGATCATGGGCGCGCTGTCGGCGCTGATCGTCGGGCCCTGTGTCGCGCCGCCGCTGGCCGGCGCCGTGCTCTACATCGGCCAGACCCAGGACCCGGTGTTCGGCGGCGCGGCGCTGTTCGCACTGGCGATGGGCATGGGCGCGCCGCTGGTGGCCTTCGGCGTGGCGGCCGGACGCGGGCTGCCCACCAGCGGGCCGTGGATGGTGGCGATCCAGCGCGCGTTCGGCTTCGTGTTTCTCGGGCTGGCGTTGTGGATGCTGTCGCGCATCCTGCCGGCGCCGGCCACGCTGGGCCTGTGGGGCGTGCTGCTGTTGGGCGCGGCGGCCACCGTGGGCGTGGTGATCGTCGGCAAGGCGGCCTTGCATCCCGGGCGCCGCGCCGTCCTGGCCACCTTGGCGCTGCTGCTGGGCGTTGCCGGCGGCGCGCAACTGGTCGGTGCGATGGCCGGCGGACGCGACCCGCTGCAACCGCTGGCCGGGCTGGGCAGCGGTCCGGCGCAGGCCGCCGAGCTCCCCTTCCGCAAGATCAAATCCATCGACGACCTCGACGCCGCCATCGCGGCCGCCGCCCGGTCCGGCCAGCCGCTGATGCTCGACTTCTATGCGGACTGGTGCGTGTCGTGCAAGGAAATGGAGAAGTACACCTTCCCCGAACGCGAAGTGCATGAGGCGCTGGACGGCTTCGTGCTGGTCAAGGCGGACGTCACCGCCAACGACGAACTCGACCAGGCGCTGATGAAACAGCTGGGCATCATCGGCCCGCCGGCCACGCTGTACTTCGTCGAGGGCCACGAGCGCCGCGACCTGCGGCTGTTCGGCTTCGAGAAGGCGCCCGCATTCGCCGAGCGTGCGCGCCGGGTGCAATCGCCGGCCGCCGCTGCAGGAGCTCCGTGATGGCGATGTCCGGTACGACCAAGGTGCTGCTGGTGGCCGTCGCAGCCGGCCTGCTGGGCGTGGCCGCCGGCCTGATGGTCAACGGCCCCGGCCCCTTGCTGCGCACCGAAGCCGGCCAGCGCGCGCTCAATGCCGCGGCGGCCGCCAGCGCGCCAGCGCCGCCGGCCGGCGTCGAGGTGGCCCGCCGCGGTGCGGCCATCCCGGATGTCAGCGTCGCCCTGCTCGACGGCGGCACCCTGCGCCTGCCGGCCGATCGCGCCGGCCGCCCCGTGCTGGTGAACCTCTGGGCCAGCTGGTGCGGCCCGTGCATCGAGGAGATGCCGGAACTGGAGCGCTTCGCCACGGCCCAGGGCGAGACCGGCACCGCCGTGGTCGGCATCGCGCTGGACGATGAGGTGGCCGTGCGCGACTTCCTGCGGAAGATCCCCGTCAGCTACACCATCGCGCTGGACGCCGCCGGCCCGGCCGATGCCGGCGTGCGGCTGGGCAACCCCAAGGGCGTCCTGCCCTACACGGCGTTGATCGACGCCGACGGCCGGCTGGTGAAGCAACGCATTGGCCCCTTCGAACACGGCGAGATCGACGGCTGGGCCCGGCTGGACTGACGGCGCCATACGCCGGCGTCTAGAGTGGAAACTCAAACGCCCGCTTAAATCGCGACAACTTCGGCGAATGGGCGGCGAACGTCTGGACAGCGCGGGTTCTCTCGCGCACACTCCGGCCTTTCCGCCTCCGCCCGGCCCAATGGCAAAGCTGCTGGCCCTGCACGGCCCCAACCTCAACCTGCTCGGCGAACGCGAGCCCACGATCTACGGCCGCACCACGCTGGCCCAGATCGACGGGGCCCTGCGCGCCGGGGTCGAGGCGGCCGGGCACGGCTTCGACAGCCTGCAGTCCAACGCCGAGCACGTGCTGGTGGACCGGGTGCAGGCCGCGCGCCACGACGGCACCGCGCTGATCCTGATCAACCCGGCGGCCTTCACCCACACCAGCGTCGCCCTGCGCGACGCGCTCGCGGCGGTCGAGGTGCCCTTCATCGAGGTGCACCTGTCCAACCCTCACACCCGCGAGCCGTTCCGCCGCCACAGCTACTTCAGCGACCTCGCCCTGGGCGTGGTCGCCGGCTTCGGCGAGCACAGCTACCGCTTCGCCCTGGACGCCGCGCTGGCCTGGCTGGACAACCACGCCAGCGCCCGCCGCAAGCCGTCCTAACTCCATCCCTTCGCATCCACTCCGAACCCTCGCATCGTTTATTCGACATACCGCATGTCTTCGTACTCACCCTCATGGATGCCGTCCGTCCGCGCGCAGGAAGTGGCCCGCAAGCCGCAGGCTCACCGCGCCAATTGGCACCCGGCGCTGCGTGCGCACCCGAAGGCATCCCTGAGATTCACTACTGGCACCGGACGCCATATCCGTATTTCCCAACGCAAGGACGCAACCATGAATCCGCTTACTCACCTGCTAGTCGCCACGCTCGCAATCGTCCCAACAGCCCAGCTCAAGGCTCAGGAAGGTACGGGACAGGCACCAGTCACAAGCGAAGCTGTGAATCTAGAGACGATGCCAGTGCCCGACGGGTGGCATGTGCGACGGGAGTCCAAACCTGACTCCCAGTCGCTGTTCATAAGCAAGGAAAACATCGAGGAACGAGGCGGCTTCTTGACCGGCTTCTCCCTCAATACGCACCCGCGCTTCGAAGCGAGGACCGGGATGTCGCCGCTGGCATACGCCCAAGGCATCGCCAACACACTGCACAAATCGCACCGCATGACTACGGTCTCGGCGACGACTCTCAAGCCGGGTGTGGACGTCATTGAAATTCTGGTTACCGATGACAGTCGATTGCCCGTTACTCAGCTTGTCTACTTCGCCGTCGCCGACGCACCCGCCGACACTTTTCATTTGGCATGGTTCGAGACGCCTGAGTCGATTGCGGATACCGAGTGGCAACACGGCACTCGACTCATGAACGAATTCATCCGACACGTGGCCGCTGGCCGCATACCCTGACAGAGGCCCGCCATGGACCTGCGCAAGATCAAAAAGCTCATCGACCTGCTGGAAGAGTCGAACCTCGCCGAAATCGAGATCAAGGAGGGCGAGGAGTCGGTCCGCCTGGCACGCACGCCCAAGGGCTCGGTCGTGTCGGCACCGGCCATGCACCATGCCCCGGCGCCGATGGCCCCGATGCCGATGCATTCGCCCACCGAAGCCGCCACCGGCGGCGGCAAGTCCGGTGGCGAGTCGTCCTCCGCGCAACAGCTGCCCGACGGCCACGTCGTGCGCGCGCCGATGGTCGGCACCTTCTACACCTCGCCCGCCCCGGACAAGCCCGCGTTCGTCACGGTCGGCCAGTCGGTCAAGGCCGGCGAGACGCTGGCGATCATCGAGGCGATGAAGATGTTCAACCCGATCGAGGCCGACGTCTCCGGCACCGTGCTCAAGGTGATGGCCGAGAACGGCCAGCCGATCGAGTTCGACCAGCCCTTGTTCGTCATCGGCTGAGGCGCGACGCATGTTGGACAAAGTCGTCATCGCCAACCGGGGCGAAATCGCGCTGCGCATCCTGCGCGCGTGCCACGCCTTGGGCATCCGCACGGTCGCGGTGCACTCCACCGTCGACCGCAACCTCAAGCACGTGGCCATGGCCGACGAGTCGGTCTGCATCGGTCCTGCCCCGTCCACGGACAGCTACCTCAACATGGCGCAGATCATCGCCGCCGCCGAGGTCACCGACGCCCAGGCCATCCACCCCGGCTACGGCTTCCTGAGCGAGAACGCCGACTTCGCCGAACGCGTGGAGCAGTCGGGCTTCATCTTCATCGGACCGAAGGCCGACACCATCCGCCTGATGGGCGACAAGGTCGAGGCGATCCGCGCGATGAAGGAGGCCGGCGTGCCGTGCGTGCCCGGCAGCGGCGGCCCGCTGGGGGATGACGCGGCCACCAACACCAAGATCGCGCGCGAGATCGGCTACCCGGTCATCGTCAAGGCAGCCGGCGGCGGTGGCGGCCGCGGCATGCGCGTGGTCCATACCGAGGCCCACCTGCACAGCGCCATCCAGACCACCAAGTCCGAGGCGAAGGCGGCCTTCGGCAACGACATGGTCTACATGGAGAAGTTCCTGGAGAACCCGCGCCACGTGGAGATCCAGGTGCTGGCCGACGGCCAGGGCAACGCCATCCACCTGGGCGAGCGCGACTGCTCGATGCAGCGCCGCCACCAGAAGGTCGTCGAGGAAGCACCGGCGCCGGGCATCACCGCCGAGCAGCGTGCGGAGATCGGCAAGGTCTGCACCGAGGCCTGCATCCGCATCGGCTACCGCGGCGCGGGCACGTTCGAGTTCCTGTACGAGAACGGTCGCTTCTACTTCATCGAAATGAACACCCGCATCCAGGTCGAACACCCGGTCACCGAGATGGTCACCGGCATCGACCTGGTGCGCGAACAGCTGATGATTGCCGCCGGCAACCCGCTGTCGATCCGGCAGGAGGACGTGGTGCTGGACGGCCACGCCATCGAGTGCCGCATCAACGCCGAGGACCCGGACACCTTCATGCCCAGCCCCGGCCTGATCGCGCACTTCCACGCGCCCGGCGGCCCCGGCGTGCGCGTGGACAGCCACATCTACGAGGGCTACCGCGTCCCGCCGAACTACGACTCGATGATCGGCAAGCTGATCGTGCACGGCGCCACCCGCGAGCAGGCGATCTGCCGCATGCGCGTGGCGCTCAGCGAGATGGTTGTGGACGGCATCAGGACCAACGTCCCGCTGCAGCAGCGCATCCTGTCGGACATCGGCTTCCAGCAGGGCGCGCAGAACATCCACTACCTCGAGAAGCGGCTTAAGGAGCAGAAGGAGAAGTCGCTCTCGATCGTGTGACCCGGCGCTTCCCGCAGGTGCGGATGTAGCCCGGGTAAGCGCAGCGCACCCGGGGCCTTCGCGCCAGACCGTTCCCGGGTGCGCTTCGCTTACCCGGGCTACACAATGGCCGCCCCGACACCAACGCCCCGCCATGCCCTTCCTCGAACTCACCCTTCCCTGCAGCCAGGTCAACCAGCCGCGCTACGAACACGCGCTGGAAAGCGCCGGTGCGCTGTCGGTGACACTGGCCGATGCGCACGCCGACGCGCCCGACGAGCAGGCAATCTTCGAGCCGGGCGTCGGCCAGACGCCGCTGTGGGACGACATGCAGCTCACCGCGCTGTTCCCGGACGGCACGCCACGCGAGTTGCTGCTGCACGCGCTGCAGGCGGCCGACGAGGGCATCGACTGGTCGCGCGCGGTGTTCCGCGAAGTCGCCGACCAGGATTGGGAGCGCGCGTGGATGGACCAATACGTGCCGCTGCAGTTCGGCCGGCGCACCTGGATCGTGCCGTGGAACCACGACCTGCCGCCGGGCGCCGACGCGGACGATGCCGCGGTCGTGCGCCTGGACCCGGGCCTGGCGTTCGGTTCGGGCACGCACCCCACGACCGCGCTGTGCCTGCAGTGGCTGGACACGCTGGCCGACGAAGGCGTGCTGGACGGCGCGCGTGTGCTGGACTTCGGCTGCGGCTCGGGGATCCTCGCGCTGGCCGCGCTCAAGCTTGGCGCGCTCGACGCCATCGGCATCGACAACGACCCGCAGGCGATCGCCGCCACGCTCGACAACGCGCAGCGCAACGGCGAGGACGCACGGCTGTCGGCCTACCTGCCGGACGACGCACCGGCCGGTGCCTACCCGGTGGTCGTGGCAAACATCCTGGCCTCGGCGCTGGTGGAGCTGGCCGACGTGATCGCCGCGCGTGTCGCGCCGGGCGGGTACATCGCCCTGTCGGGCATCCTCGCCGGGCAGGAGGGCGAAGTGATGGCGCGCTACGCCGAGGCGTTCGACGACCTGCGTGCGGAGCAGTCCGAGGACTGGATGCGCGTGACCGGCCGCCGCCGCTTAGACCGCATCTTTTTGTAGGAGCGGCTTCAGCCGCGATCACGCGACGGGGATACGCCGGGTGACAGCGCTGATTTAGGAGCGACGTAAGTCGCGACCTCGTCCTTTCGACCAGTTCGCGGATCGCGACTTACGTCGCTCCTACACGCGGGACGCGCGGAAGCTCACTCGCGTTCGCGGCTGAAGCCGCTCCTACAGGGGGCGCGCAAACGGCACATGCCCACGGCCGATCCCGCCCGCGTCGCGATTACGCGACCCGCATCACGTCGCACCGCGGCCCTCCAGTCGCCCGCGTCGCATCGCCCCCTTACACTCGGCGCCCATGTTCCTGCCCTGCCCGCACTGCGGTTTCCTGGTTTCGCTCCTCGCCCCGGGCGATGCGCAGGGCCAGCGCTGTCCGCGCTGCGAGCAGCGGCTGGAGGATCCTGCGGCGTCGGAGCCTCTCGACGATGCCACCGCGACGGCCGTCGCTGCGGAAGGCATGCAGGACGCTTCAGGTATCGACGCGCCAGCGGACGCCACACCGCCGCCGCCCGTCGATGCGTCCAACGAAGACGAAGACGGAGCGACGACCGCGACCGCGACCGTCGCCAACGCACCGGCCCAACCGCCGGGGCGCCGCGCGCGCACGCGCGGTCGCCACGGCCCCAGCTTCGCGCGCATCACCCTGCCCGGCGAGGCCGATACGCTGCGCTGGCCGCTGCGCATTGCCGCCGCGTTGCTGACGGCGCTGTTGCTCCTGCAACTGCTGCTGGCACAGCGTGCCGAGCTGGCGACGGATGCGGGCTGGCGTCCATGGGTGCAGGCAGCCTGCAGTGCCTTCGGTTGCACCGTGCCCGCATGGCATGAGCCGGGCGCATTCCAGATGCTCGACCGCAACGTGCGGCCCAAGGTCGGCACCAACGGCGTACTCGAAGTCACCGCGAGCTTCCGCAACGACGCACGCTGGCCGCAGGCGTGGCCAACGCTGCGCGTGGGGCTGACGGACGTGGATGGCCGGGAAGTGGCAGCGCGCGCGTTCACCCCCGACGAGTACCGCACCTCCACCAACGCCGATGCACTGCTTGCGCCGGGCCAGAGCGCCGCGGTGCGCTTCGACGTGCGTGAACCGGCCGCGCCGATCGTCGCCTTCACCTTCGACTTTCGTTGATCGCATCGACTGAATGCGCGGCGACGGTGTCCGCTGCCGCCGCCACGCGCTAGACTCCCCGGTCCGTCGTCCCGCCGCCCGACCGTGAGCCGGCCACCTCGACGACGGATGTTTCATACGGGGACCGCTCTTGAACGCTGCAGCCGACCGCCACGATTCCGCCCGCCCGGGGCCGCGCGTGCCCTTGCGCGACCACGTGGCCACGTCGATCCGCCGCTACCTGGGCGACCTCAACGGCTGCGATACCGAGAACCTCTACGAGATCGCGCTGCGCGAGCTGGAGATCCCGCTGTTCGCCGAGGTGCTCGAGCACTGCGACGGCAACCAGAGCCGTGCCGCGACGATGCTGGGCATCCACCGCGCGACGTTGCGCAAGAAGCTGCGCGAGTACGGGTTGGCCTGAAGTTGAGGGGCTAGGGGCTAGGGGCTAGAGGCTAGAGGCTAGAGGCTAGGGGCTAGGGGCTGGAATCGCCGGGCGGACCCTTCCTGAGGCCATGTTGCAAGCGAGGCCACTCGACTGACGACCCGCCGGGGTGAGCCGTACCGCCCCCGCTATAATTTCCGGCCCCCAAGCCGGAACACACGCATGACCGCCTCCCTTCCGACGGTGACGATCCGCCGCGCGCTGCTGTCCGTCTCCGACAAGACCGGCCTGGTCGAACTGGCGCGTGCGCTGGCCGGCCACGGCGTCGCGCTGCTGTCGACCGGCGGCACCGCCAGGGCGCTGCGCGAGGCGGGGCTGGAGGTCACCGACGTCAGTGACCACACCGGGTTCCCGGAAATGATGGACGGGCGCGTCAAGACGCTGCACCCGGTGGTGCATGGCGGCCTGCTGGGCCGCGCCGGCACGGACGAGGCGGTGATGGCCGAGCATGGCATTGCGCCGATCGACCTGCTGGTGCTCAACCTCTACCCGTTCGAGTCGGTTTCGGCCAACCCCGACAGCACGATGGACGAGATCGTCGAGAACATCGACATCGGTGGCCCGGCGATGCTGCGCTCGGCGGCCAAGAACTTCGCACGCGTGGCGGTCGCCACCGACCCCGCGCAGTACCCGGCACTGATCGCCGAGCTGGCAGACAACGCAGGCGCGCTCAGCGGCAAGACCCGCTTCTCGCTGTCAGTCGCCGCGTTCGATCGCGTCGCCCAGTACGACGCCTGCATCAGCAACTACCTGTCGTCGATCACCGACGAGGGCGGGCGTGGCCTGTTCCCGGCGCAGTCCAACAGCAACTTCGTCAAGGTGATGGACCTGCGCTACGGCGAGAACCCGCACCAGCACGGCGCGTTCTACCGCGACCTGTACCCGGTGCCCGGCACGCTGGCGACGTTCACCCAGCTGCAGGGCAAGGAGCTGAGCTTCAACAACCTGGCTGACGCCGACGCGGCGTGGGAATGCGTGCGCCAGTTCGAGGCGCCGGCGTGCGTGATCGTCAAGCACGCCAACCCCTGCGGCGTGGCGATGGGCGTGGCCTGCGGCGATGCCTACGAGCTGGCCTACGCCACCGACCCGACCTCCGCCTTCGGCGGCATCATCGCGTTCAACACGAAGCTCGATGCGGCGACCACCAAGGTCATCCTCGACCGCCAGTTCGTCGAGGTGCTGATCGCGCCCGACTTCGAGCCGGCCGCGCTCGACTACGCCACGAAGAAGGCCAATGTTCGCGTGCTGCAGATCCCGCACGGCGAGGGCCGCAACAACTTCGACGTCAAGCGCGTGGGCTCGGGCCTGCTGATGCAGACCAGCGACATCCGCGAGGTCGGCCGTGACGAGCTCAAGGTGGTCAGCCGGCTGGCGCCCACCGACAAGCAGATGGACGACCTGCTGTTCGCCTGGCGCATTGCCAAGTTCGTGAAGTCAAATGCCATTGTCTATGCCAAGGACCAGCGCAGCATCGGCATCGGTGCCGGCCAGATGAGCCGCGTGGTCAGCGCCAAGATCGCCGCGCTCAAGGCCGAGGAGGCCGGGCTGTCGGTGCCGGGTTCGGTGATGGCGTCCGACGCGTTCTTCCCGTTCCGCGACGGCATCGACGCCGCCGCCGCCGCCGGTATCAAGGCCGTGATCCAGCCGGGCGGCTCGATGCGCGACAAGGAAGTGATCGCCGCGGCCGACGAGCATGGCCTGGCGATGGTGTTCACCGGCGTGCGCCACTTCCGCCACTGACGTGGACCTCCTCGTCGTCCTCAAGCTGGTGGCGGGCCTGGCGATGCTGCTGGGCGGCGCCGAGCTGCTGGTACGCGGCGCCTCGCGGTTGGCGCTGCGCTGGGGCATGGCGCCACTGGTGGTGGGGCTGACGGTCGTGGCCTTCGGCACCAGCGCGCCCGAGCTGGCGATCGGCGTGGGGGCGGCATTCAAGGGCGAGCCCGACATCGCGCTGGGCAACGTCGTGGGCAGCAACATCGCCAACGTGCTGCTGATCCTGGGCATCTGCGCGCTGGTGTCGCCGCTGGTGGTGCGCCGGCAGCTGATCTGGCTGGACGTGCCGGTCATGGTGGCGGTGTCGGCCGGGGTGCTGGCGATGTCGCTGGACGGCGAACTGGTGCGGGGCGAAGGCATCGCACTGGTCGCCATCGGCCTGGCCTACGTCGGCGGGTTGCTGTGGATGGCCAGGCGCGGCAATGGCGGCGACGTCGGGGATCCCGAGGTACCCGACGCCGGCACCAACGTGCCGGCCTGGCGGCACCTGCTGGTGCTGGTCGCGGGGCTCGCCGTCCTCGTACTGGGTTCGCAATGGCTGGTGGACGGGGCCGTCAGCATCGCCACGGCCATGGGCGTGAGCGAACTGGTCATCGGCCTGACCGTGGTCGCCATCGGCACCTCCTTGCCGGAGATCGCCACCAGCGTGCTGGCGGTGGTGCGCGGCGAACGCGACATGGCCGTGGGCAACATCGTCGGCAGCAACGTGTTCAACCTGTTGTTCGTGCTGGGCGCCACGGCGGCGATCGCACCCGACGGGATTGCCGTGGGCGCAGCCGCGGTGCGCTTCGACCTGCCGGTGATGACGGCCGTCGCGCTGGCCTGCATGCCGATCTTCTTCACCGGCCACTGCATCCAGCGCTGGGAAGGCGGCCTGTTCCTAGGCTACTACGCGGCGTACATCGCCTACCTGCTGCTGGACGCGGCCGACCACGACGCGCTGCCCGCCTTCAGCGCGATGATGATGGCGTTCGTGGTGCCGCTGACGGTCATCACCCTCGCGGTGGTGACGCTGCGCGCATGGCGGGCGCGCCATCCGCGGCCCTGACACCGGCGTCCGGGTCGCGCCAGATCGAGCGGTCGATGCCCTCGCCCAGCTCCGGATAGTCGGCCGCATGGAACACCGGTGAGCGCCCGGCGCGCAGCTGGCCTTCGTAGTCGCGGGTCAGCTTCACCACCACGCCCGACAGCCCCAGCAGCGCCACCAGGTTGAGCGTGGCCATCATCGCCATCGCCGCGTCCGCCGCGTTCCACACCAGCGGCACCTGTGCGTACACGCCCCAGGTGATCACGCCCAGCGCGGCGATGCGCAGTGCGAACAGTCCCTTGCGCCCCCCTCCCAGGTACAGCAGGCCACTCTCGGCGTAGGAGTAGTTGCCCAGGATGGTGGTGAAGGCGAAGAAGAACAGCGCGATGGCGACGAAGTACGTGCCCGCCTCGCCGAAGAACACCGTCATCGCGCGTTGGGTGATGACCACGCCGTCGGCGTTGCCCTCGGCCAGCACCCCCGACAGCAGGATCACCAGCGCGGTCGCGGTGCAGATCAGCAGGGTGTCGATGAACACGCCCAGCGACTGCACCAGCCCCTGGCTGGCCGGGTGGTGCGGCACCGGCGTGGCCGCAGCGGCGACGTTGGGTGCGCTGCCCATGCCGGCCTCGTTGGAGTACAGGCCGCGCTTGACGCCGTTGAGCATCGCCGCGGCCAGGCCGCCCAGCACGCCGCCCACGGCCGGCTCCAGCCCAAAGGCGCTGCGCAGCACCAGTGCCAGCGCTCCCGGCACCTCCGTGATGTTGGTCAGTACCACCCACAGCGCCAGGCCAAGGTAGCCCACCGCCATCACCGGCACGACCCACTCGGCGACGCGCGCCACCGAGCGCAGCCCGCCGAAGATGATCGCGGCCGTCAGCAGCACCAGGCCGGTGGCCACCTGCGCATCGGTGAAGCCAAAGGCGGTCTCCATCGACAGCGCGATTGCATTGGCGTGCACGCTGCTGAAGATCAATCCGTACGAGAACACCAGGCACACCGAGAACGCCACGCCCAGCCACGGCGCCTTCAGCCCGCGCGCCATGTAATAACCCGGGCCGCCGCGGTACTGGCCTTTCTCGTCGCGCACCTTGTACAGCTGCGCCAGCGCGCTTTCGGCATAGGCCGTAGCCATGCCCAGCGCCGCCGTGCACCACATCCAGAACAACGCGCCCGGACCGCCCAGTGACAGGGCGATTGCCACGCCCGCCAGGTTGCCGGTGCCCACCCGCGAGGCCAGTGAAGTGCACAGGGCCTGGAACGGCGAGATGCCGGCGGCATCCCCGTCGGTGCCTCGGCCGATGACATGCAGCATGTGGCCGAAGCGCCGCACCTGCAGCCCGCGCAGGCGCACGGTGAAGTACAGCCCCACCGCCAGCAGCCCGTAGACCAGCACGTAGTCCCACAGCACCGCGTTGATGCCGCCGATGACGGGGGCCAGTAGGGTTTCGATGGTGCGCAGCACTGCATCCATGGCGTTTGGATTGGTCGGGTGGCGGCCGACGATCCTAGCAGCGCGCCCGCGGCGTTACGGCCGCTCACGTAAAATCCGGACCCACACCGATTCCGCCGCACGCATGCGCAGGCCACGGGCATCGGCATACACCCCCACCAAGGACACGCAATGAAGATCCTCGTCATCGGCGCCGGCGGCCGCGAGCACGCGCTGGCCTGGAAGCTGGCCCAGTCCGAACGGGTCACCGAAGTGCTGGTCGCTCCCGGCAACGCCGGCACCGCGACCGAGCGCAAGTGCCGCAACGTCGGCGTGTCGGCGACCGACATCGATGCGCTGGTGGACCTGGCCCGACGCGAGGACGTCGCCGTCACCGTGGTGGGTCCCGAGGCGCCGCTGGTGGCCGGCGTGGTCGACCGCTTCCGGCGCGAAGGCCTGCGCATCTTCGGGCCGTCGGCCGCCGCGGCGCAGCTGGAAGGCAGCAAGGCGTTCGCCAAGGCGTTCCTGGCCCGCCACGGGATCCCGACCGCGCACTACGCAGTGCATTCGGACGTCGAGCAGGCGCTCGCCCACGTCCGCGACAAGGGCGCGCCCATCGTCATCAAAGCCGATGGCCTGGCCGCCGGCAAGGGCGTGGTGGTGGCGATGACGCTGGAGGAGGCCGAGGCCGCGGTCACCGACATGCTGTCAGGCAACGCGTTCGGCGAAGCCGGCTCGCGCGTGGTGGTCGAGGAGTTCCTCACCGGCGAGGAAGCCAGCTTCATCTCGATGGTGGACGGCCGCACCGCGCTGCCGATGGCCACCAGCCAGGACCACAAGCGCGTGGGTGATGGCGATACCGGCCCCAACACCGGCGGCATGGGCGCGTATTCGCCCGCGCCCGTGGTAACGCCCGAGGTGCACGCGCGCGTGATGCGCGAGGTGGTCGAGCCCACCGTGCGCGGCATGGCGGCCGACGGCATCCCGTTCACGGGTTTCCTCTACGCGGGCCTGATGATCGACGAGGCGGGCGCGCCCAAGGTCATCGAGTTCAACGTGCGCTTCGGCGACCCGGAGACCCAGCCGGTGATGCTGCGGCTTCAATCAGACCTGCTGGAGCTGGTCGAGGCCGCCATCGATGGTCGGCTGGAACAGGCCGAAGCACACTGGGACCCGCGACCCTCATTGGGCGTGGTGATGGCCGCGGAGAACTACCCAGGCACGCCCCGGGTAGGCGACACCATCAACGCCTGGGACGTACCGGAGGTCGAGGGTACGAAGGTCTTCCACGCCGGCACGAAACTGGTGGACGGCCACGCCGTCACCGCGGGCGGCCGCGTGCTGTGCGTCTGCGCGCTCGGGGACTCGGTCGCCGACGCGCAACACCGCGCGTACGCGGCCGTTGCCGGCATCTCGTGGCATGGCGAGTTCCACCGCCACGACATCGGCTGGCGCGCGATCGAACGCGAGCGCA
>MIDV01000004.1:16666-27677 GCA_001830245.1 Lysobacterales bacterium RIFOXYA1_FULL_69_10
CCGCGAACACCGCGCCATGAAGTGGATGCAGTCGCACGATCGCGGCTGAAACCGCTCCTACCGAGTCGAATGCGGCATCGGCTCGGCGTGCCATCCGGACCGCCCTGACGCTCTGCTAGGCTCGCGCGACTCCCGGGGAGCCCGCATGACGGACCAGACGCGCCACCAGCCGCCACACGCCCACGCGGCACCGACGGAGCGGCCGCCGCCGCGCAGCCAGTTCGGCCTGCTGGGCCAGCGCCGCTTCGCGCCCTACTTCCTGGTCCAGCTGCTGGGCGCGTTCAACGACAACGTGTTCCGCCAGGCGATCATCGGGTTGCTGGGCGTCATGGTCGTGGCCGGCGCGATGGACAACTCCACGCGGGGCATCTACACGCAGCTGGCGCCGGCGGTCTTCATCCTGCCGTACTTCCTGTTCTCGGCCACCGCGGGGCAGATCGCCGAGAAGCTGGAGAAGGCGCGGCTGATCCGCATCGTGACGGTGATGGAGATCGCCATCATGTCGGTGGCCGCGGTCGGCTTCTGGCTGCAGGACATGCGCGTGCTGCTGGTGGCACTGTTCGCCACCGGGCTGCAGAGCGCGCTGTTCGGGCCGGTGAAGTACTCGATCCTGCCGTCCGTGCTGCGCCCGGAAGAACTGACCGGCGGCAACGGCCTGGTCGAGATGGGGACGTCGATCTCGATCCTGCTGGGCATGCTGTTCGGCGGGTTGATCTTCGCCGTGGCCGGCGAGCACGGCCCACTGGTCGCCGGCGGCTCGGTGATCGCACTGGCGGTCGCGGGCAACCTCGCCAGCCGCTTCATTCCGCCGGTCGCCGCCGCCGCGCCCGACCTGAAGGTCAACTGGAACCCGCTGACGGAGTCGATCAAGGTCTGGCGCCTGACGCGCAAGCAACTCGCGGTGCGCAACGCGGTGCTGGGCGTGAGCTGGTTCTGGTTCACCGGCACGCTGCTGACCGGCAACCTGCCGGTGTACGCGGAGACGCACCTGGGCGGCACGGCCACGCTCTACGTGTTCGCGCTGGCGGTGTTCTCGGTGGGCGTGGGGATGGGCTCGCTGCTGTGCGAGAAGCTCTCGGCGCGGACGGTCGAGATCGGCCTGGTGCCGATGGGCGCGGCTGGCATGAGCGCGTGCATCCTGCACCTGGCGTTTGCGCCGGCGGTGGCGGCTACCGGCCTGGACGTTGCGGGCTTCCTGCAGCAGCCGGGCGCGTGGCGCGTGGTCGCCGACCTCGCCGGTATCGGCTTGTTCTCGGGCTTCTTCGTGGTGCCGCTGTTCGCGCTGATCCAGTCGCGCACGCCGCCGGGCGAGCTCTCGCGCGTGATCGCCGGCATGAACATCCAGAACGCGGTGTTCATCGTGCTGGCGGCGGTCGGCGGCGTGGCGCTGCAACAGCTGCTGGGCTGTTCGATCCCGACGCTGCTGCTGGCGCTGGGTATCGCCAGCATCCTCGTGGCACTGTGGATCTTCACCGTGGTGCCCGAGTTCGCGATGCGGTTCCTGAGCTGGGTGCTGGTGCGTGCGCTGTACCGGTTGCGCGTGCGCGGCGTGGAAGCGCACGTACCCGACGAGGGGCCGGCCCTGATCGTGTGCAACCACGTCAGCTACATGGACGCGCTGATCCTGGCCGCCAGCATTCCGCGCCCTGTTCGGTTCGTCATGTACTACCGGATCTTCAACATCCCGGTGATGCGCTGGATCTTCCGCACCGCCAAGGCGATCCCCATTGCCGGCGCGCGCGAGGACCCGGCGTTGATGCAGCGCGCGTTCGACGAGATCGATGCCACCTTGGCCGAGGGCGAGCTGGTCTGCATCTTCCCGGAAGGCGCGCTGACGAAGGACGGCAGCATCGCGCCGTTCAAGGGCGGCGTGGAGAAGATCCTGGAGCGGCGCGCGGTGCCGGTCGTGCCGATGGCCTTGCGCAACATGTGGACCAGCATGTGGAGCCGCCGCGCCAACCGCGCGTCGGCGTTGCTGGATCGAATGCGCGTGCCACGCCGCTTCCGCGCGCCGGTGGCGGTGGTCGCCGCGCCCCCGGTGGACGGTGCGACGGCCAGTGCCGCCTCGCTGGAAACGCAGGTGCGCGCCCTGCGTGGCGACGCGGCGTGAGCCACGCGGTCCGGCGATGACGCCCGGCGAAACCCGCTGCTAGGATGCCCGCGGGGACGCCGGCACGGTCGGCGACACAGACTGGGGAACCGCCATGAACGCACCGCCGCCGATTGCCGCCGAGCGCATTCCGAACCATCTGGCCTGGGCCATCCTGTCGGCGATCTTCTCGTTCTGCCTGTGCTGCTTCGTCGGCGGCATCCCGGGCATCGTGGCGATCGTCTATGCCGCGCAGGTCAACGGCAAGCTCGACCGCGGCGATGTCGACGGCGCGCGCCGTGCATCCGACACCGCGCGCACGTGGTGCTGGGTTGCCACGGGCCTTGCGATCTTCGGCCTGCTGCTCAACGTCTGGGGCTACATGAGCGGCAGCACGGACCAGTACCTGGAGATGATCGAGCAGATGCAGCAGGCGCAGCAGACCTCGGTATGAGTCGTGTGCTGGCCCCGCGGGATACACGGCGCACGTGGATGCGTGTCGCCATGGTGGCCGGTGCCGCAACGGTGGTCGGATTCGGGGCCTGGTCGCTGCGACGCTTCGACCCGAACGCGGCCGACAGCCCGTTCCTGCCGTGCCTGTTCCAGGCGTTCACCGGGCTCTACTGCCCCGGCTGCGGTACGACGCGCGCACTGCACGCACTGGTGCATGGCGACGTCGTCACCGCCATTGCGATGAACCCGCTGCTGTTCCTGCTGGTGCCGCTGCTGGGCGTGGTGCTCTGGCATGCCAGTGGCCGCCGCGTACCGTTGCCTCGAAGGGCCCTCGACATGCTGCTGGGGCCGTGGTTCTGGCTCTCATTGATCGGCGGCTATTGGCTGCTGCGCAATGTGCCGGTGTGGCCCTTCACGATGCTGGCGCCAGGGTGACCATGCGAGCCGATGACGAGGTGGCACGGACGACGCGCGCGCAACCGTGGCAGCGCGTGGTCGCAGGGGTGATGGCCGCAGCTGGCGGCTGGGGACTGCTGCAGGCGTTCTCCAGCGACGCCATCGACTCTTGGGTCGATGCCGGGCTCGCGCTCGGCGGCACCTATGGTCTCTACCTGTTTGCGCGCTTTGCGCTCACCGGCGCGTTGCCTGCCGGGATGCACGGCCGCACGCCGGACTGAATCCGGACGCGGCCCTACGTGGCCGCGGCATCAGCTGACGAAGCCTGCGATCACGAACAGCGCGAGCACCGCCAGCCACACCAGCAGGCTGCGCCAGACCAGGCTCATCGCGTCGCGCAGCTCCGGCAGTTCGCCCAACGCGACGATGGCCGGGGGCATGGCCAGACCGGATTCGTCGGCGTAGTCGGCGACTTCTTCGGCGAGTTCGCTGCGCACGCTGGCACGCGCCACCGCGGCGAGGAACCCGTGGTCCAGCGAGAGCGACGCACCGCCGGCATCGCGCCATGCGCCCAGGGCGGTGTCGAAGTTGCCGACCAGCGCCGTCGACAGCGCCATCAGTTGCGCCACCGGCCACTCCAGCGCGGCCAGCAGCGTACGGGCGCCGGATGCGGTCTCGGCCGGCAGTGCGCGCGTCGCCGCCCCTTCGACCGACAACACCGCCAGCCGATACAGCAGCGCGCCGAACGGGCCCAGCAGCAGGAACCAGAACAGCACGCCGAACCAGCGGCGCAGCGCGTTGCGGAACACCGCCTCGACGAGCGAGGGGCCGTCCAGCGACGGGGTTCGATCATCCGGCCACAACCGCGCCGCGGCGGCGCGCCGGCCCTGGGCGTCGTCGGCCGCGGCGATCGCCTCGACATCGACGTCCAGGTCGCGCGGACCCCATGCGTAGAACAGCACGATGATGCCGAACAGCAGCCCGGCCAGGCCGAACAGCGGGCCATCCAGGGCGAGTTGGAACAGCCCGATCACCAGCAGCGGCGGCACCAGGGCCACCGCGATGCCCCAGCGCCCGCGCCAGAAGCTGCCGTCGCCGAAGCGCGCATCCAGGCCCCGCAGCCAGTCGCCGTACCAGCCGTACTGGCGCACCGACGCCGCAAGCGTCGGCGCCATGTGGCCGAGCACGAGCGCGACGACGGTGGCGATCAGGGTGACAGCCATTGCAGCTTCCTGTAGTCGAACGAGGCCGTCCGATTCTAGCGCGACCTCCTGACGCGACGACCCGGTGCGGACGATGGCCTCCGCCATCGCGCGGGCGGAGGACGCACCCGTCGCGCACGTCGGATCAGGTCGCCGCGTTGCGCGCGCCTGCGTTGCTTTCAGCGGCCGCGAGCCAGTCTTCAATCAGCCAGCGCGCGATCGAGATGGGTGACGACAGCAGCGGACCGCCGTCGTCGGCGTCCTGCGCGGCCTCGCGCGCGGCGGCGGCGCGGATCTGGTCGGCATCGAACCAGCGCGCATCTTCCAGTTCGACGCCCACCTGCGGCTCGCCCGGCTCGGCCTCGGCCGCGAAGCCCAGCATCAACGCGCCCGGAAAGGGCCAGGGCTGCGACGCCAGGTAGCGGCAGCGGCGCACGCGCAGGCCGGTTTCTTCCATCACCTCGCGCGCGACGGCCTGTTCCAGCGATTCACCCGGTTCGACGAACCCGGCGATTACCGAGTACCGGCGCGCGGGCCACGTCGACTGACGCCCCAGCAACAGGCGCGCACCGTCGCTGACGGCCACGATCACCGCCGGATCGGTACGCGGGTAGTGGTCCAGTCCGCAGGACTGGCAGCGACCGAGCCAGCCGGCGCGCAGCATCGCGACTTCGCCGCCGCAGGCTCCGCAGAACCGGTGGCGTTGACGCCACGACTGCAGCGCGCGGGCCTCGGCGAACGCCGCCGCCTCCTGCGCAGGCCATGTCGCGGCTGCGGTACGCAGATCCACCGAACGTGCGCCCGTCACCGCCGTGAGCGAGGCATCCAGTGCGAACCAGCCGCGCCCCCCCTCGTCCAGCCCGAGGAAGGCCGCCGCACCGACGCCACCCGGCCCCTCGCTGACCTGCGAGCCGGTCAATGCCAACGGCTGGCCCGCGTCGTCGCACACGGCGCCGGTGTCGTCCAGGAGCAGTACGCGCGCGTCGTTCCAGAGCGCGGTAAGCGCGTCGCTGTCGTCGCGCAGGTGATCGGCGCGGTCCAGGGCCGCGATGGGCGCGGCATCGGGGCCGCAGCCGGGAATGAAGGCGAAGGGCGCCCCGGTCGACGTCACAGGGCCGGACTCCTACCGGGCGAGGTCACGCAGAGAACGACGACCCGCAGCCGCAGGTGGTCTTGGCGTTGGGGTTGCGGATCACGAACTGCGCGCCGTGCAGGCTTTCGGTGTAATCGACCTCCGCGCCCATCAGGTACTGCAGGCTCAGGGGGTCGACCAGCAGCGTCACGCCATCGGTGCGCACCGCCAAGTCGTCCTCGGCCTGCGCCTCGTCGAACTCGAAACCGTACTGGAAGCCCGAGCAGCCGCCGCCCTGGATGTAGACGCGAAGCTTCAGCGCGTCGTTGCCCTCTTCCTGGATCAGCTGCCGGACCTTCGCCGCGGCCGCCGCGGTGAACACCAGCGGGGCGTCGATGGACTGGTAGTCGGGCGTCAGGGTGGGCAACGGCGTGGTTTCCATCCGCACAGGATGGGGGCCGACGCCGGCCCGTTCAAGCATCACCGCGTTGCGCGAACCTGCTCAGCCGGTGCTGCCGCCGTTCTCGCGATTGCCCTCGGCCGTGGCCTGCGCCCAGGTGAACGACTCCTCGACCGTCGCGCCCGACCTAGGGGTCAGCCGCACCGTCACCCGCACCGGGGTGAAGTCCTCGGGCAGGAACACATCGCCCTCGACCTGCTGGAAGTACTTGAACGAGTACTCCACGCCCGGCGCGTCTTCCTGCTGGCGCAGCGCGCCCCAGTCCAGCGTCTGCAGGCGGCCGTTGCGCGTGCCCTCGATCGACAGGGTCACGCGGCCGGCACTGCTGCCGCCGCGGTTGAGGTTCTGGGTCAGGGTGGAGGCGAAGTGCCAGGCGGTGCCGCTTTGGGGCTGCATGCGGATGGCGTGGACCGTCAGGCCCCGCCGCTGCGCGGTCGCGCCGACCAAGCGCTCGTAGAACGCGACGTCGGCGCGCAGGCCGGCGATTTCCTCGTCCCGCTCGGCCAAGGTGCCCTGCAGGTCGCGGTTGGCGTCGCGGCTGATCTGGTCCGAACGCCCGAGCGTGGCGACCTGCTGCTGCGCCTGCTCCAGCTGTTCGCGCAGGGAGGTGCGCTCACGTTCGCTCGCCGACAGCTGCGCGCGTACGTCGCCCGACCCGGGCATGAAGACGCGCCAGGCGCCCCACAGGCCGAAGGCGATCGCCGCGATGAACACCGCGACCAGTACCTTGCGGCCCGACCCCATCGCAGGAGCCGAAGCGGTCTTCTGGGCGGTCGGAGAGACGCCGCGGGCGGCCTCCGGCGGGTGGTTGTGGTCTGCCTGCGGCTGTTCAGTCATCCAGCCGGTATAGGAGCGACCCGCCCCGTCGTCAAGCCGACGTGCCTTCTCAGGCGGCCTGGTGAAGCGCCTGCGGTTCAGCCGCGCCGGCGGCTTCGGCCGTGTCCGCGTGGATCAGGCGCCCGGTGAGGACCGCGCCAGCGGACATCTCCACCACCTGGTAGTGCACGTTGCCGGCCACGCGCGCCTTGGGCGCCAGTTCCACCCGCTCGGCGGCATGCACGTCGCCATCGAGACGGCCGTTGATGACCACGACCGGCGCGCGCACCTCTCCCTCGATGTGGCCGCCGTCGGCGAGTGTCAGGCGCGCTTCCGCACCCTCTTCGGCGATCAGCCGGCCGACCACGCGGCCTTCGATGTAGAGACCGCCGCGGAAGTGGAGGTCACCGTGGATGACCGTCTGCTTGCCGATCAGGGTGTCGACGCTGATGTCGTCGGGAAGTGCCTTGTGCTTGAACATGCCGGGGTCCTTATCAAGTCGTGGGATGCGGGGTGTCGGCGGTCTGGCCGGCCGAGCCCCAGGGCAGCGTCTGCTCCAGCGCGGCGCCGTCGCCGCGCAGCGACACGCGTACCCGCTGCGGCGTAAAACCCTCGGGCAGCATCACGCTGCCGCGCAGCTGCTGGAAATAGCGGAACGAGTACGCCTGGGCGGGCGCGGCGTCGGACTGATGCAGGCGGTCCCAGTTGACCCGGGCCAGTTGTCCGCCCTGCACGCCCTCCACGGCGAACTTCAGCTCGCCCAGGCTGACCGCGTTGCGATCACGCGTCTGCGTCAGCACGATGCGGTAGCGCCAGCTGCCTCCGGGCTCACGCTCGAACTGCGCCGAGTGCACCGCCAGTCCCTTTCGCCGCGCCGTGGCGCCGACCAGCCGTTCGTAGAATGCGACGTCCGCGCGCAGCGCGGCGATCTGGTCCTCGCGTTCGGCCAGCGCGCCCTGCATTTCCTGGTTCGCCACGCGGCTGATCTGGTCAGAGCGCTCCAGCACCGCCTCGCGCTGGCGCAGCTGCCGGTTCTGCTCGCGCAGCTGGCGCAGCTCGCCGGCCGTCCCGTCCAGTTCGGCCGCGACATGCGGCAGGTTCGGCGCCGCAAGCTGCACGGTGCCGCCGAATGCCACGCCCAGTGACGCCAGCCACACCAGGCCCAAGGCCCATCGGCGGGGCCGTGAAGGTGCGTGCTGCTCGGGCACGATGACAAAGCGCCGCGGGGGCGCGTTGGTCGGTTTGCTCATATCGTTGCTGCCAGCCCGTACCGGCGCAGGCTCCCCATATACTCCCGGCTGGAGTCTAGCGGGATGTCGACATGTCAGATGCGCACCTGTTCGCAGTTGGCGTAGTGCTGGCCTGGCTGGCCGGCATCCGCGTCTACCTGACCGTATTCGGCGTCGGCCTGGCCGGTGCGCTGGGCTGGCTGGATTTGCCGCCGGCCCTACAGGCCGCGCAGTCGTGGTGGGTGATCGGCCTCACCGGCGTGCTCGCCGCAGTGGAATTCTTTGCCGACAAGATCCCCGGCGTGGACTCGGGTTGGGACCTGATGCACACGCTGCTGCGCGTGCCCGCCGGCGCGTTCCTCGCCGCCGCGACGCTCTCCCCGGACGGCGAACTCGGTGCCGGCATGCTGGCCACGGGCGCAGGCGTTACGCTGGCCAGCCATGTGCTCAAGGCCGGCAGCCGGGCGATGGTGAACACCTCGCCCGAGCCGGTCAGCAACGTCGCCGCCTCGGCCGCCGAGGACGTGGCGGTCGTGGGCGCGTTGGCATTGGTCTTCAGCTACCCGTGGCTCGCACTGGGTGTGGTGGTGCTCACCAGCGTGCTGATCGCCGCGCTGGTGTGGTGGGTGTGGCGCGCGCTCTCACGACTGCGCCGTAAACCCGCCAGCAACGTATAGAGCGGCCAGCCGCGATCGCGGCTGCGCCCCCTCCTTGCAGAGCCGTATCAGCCTTCGATTTGCTGCGCCAAGTAGTTCTGCTCGCCGATGCGCTCGATCAGCGCCAACTGCGTCTCGATCCAGTCAATGTGCTCTTCCTCGGACTCGAGGATGTCGGCGAACAGCTTGCGGCTGACGTAGTCGTTGACGCTTTCGCAATGCTTGATGGCATCGCGCAGCAGCGGCAGCGCATCCAGCTCCAGCGCCAGGTCGGCGTTGAGCACTTCGCGCGGGTTCTCGCCGATGCGCAGCTTGCCCAGCGCCTGGAAGTTCGGCAGGCCGTCGAGGAACAGGATGCGCTCGGACAGCTTGTCCGCGTGCTTCATCTCGTCGATCGACTCCTCGTACTCGTGGTCGGCCAGTTCCTTCAGTCCCCAGTTCTTCAGCATCTTGGCGTGCAGGAAGTACTGGTTGATCGCGGTCAGTTCGTTGTAGAGCGCCTTGTTGAGGAACTCGATGACCTTGGCGTCGCCTTTCATGGCCGTGCTCCGGATGCGGGAATGGCGGCGATGCTACCGATTTGCCGCATACGGTGACGGAACGCGAATCGTGTGCGACCGCGGACGCGAATCACTGGCAGTTGGGGGGACACGCCCGGATCCCGGGCGGACGGCCGGTCAGGCGGCGTACTGGAGCACCGGCAGCGGCAACTCGCGGACGTTGCGGGCCTGGTCGAGAAGGTCGGCCGCCATGTCCAGGCAGCTGCCGCAGTTGGCGCCCGCGCCGGTGCGCATCGTCAGCTCGGGCACGCTCCGGCAGCCGGCTTCCGCCGCCTGGAGGATGTCGCGCTCGGTAACCCCGTTGCAGATGCAGACGTACATGCGGAAGACCCGTCGAACTGGCAGCCGGCCTGGCTGCCCGGATATTCCACATGGAATGAGAATGATTGTCAATTAACAGGGCCGAACCGGCCAGTCCACGGTCAGTCGGCCCTACGGCTGCCCGGCGCACGCGGGTCGCCACGCGCGCCCGATCGCGGCCGGTTGCTCCAGGCTGAGGGGCCCGGCCGGGCCTCCGGCGCAGGCTGGGGCACGGCCTGCAGGCCAGCGACCTGTCGTGCAGCCGGGGCCAGATGGCGCAGCGCGCGGGAATAGACGCCGCGCTTGAACATCACCACGTGCTCGACCGGGTACCAGAAGTCCACCCAGCGCCAATGGTCGAACTCGGGCTTGTCGGTGAGGTCGAGCCTGAGGTCGGACTCCTGTCCGGTCAGGCGCAGCAGGAACCACACCTGCTTCTGGCCGATGCAGACGAGGCGGTCGTTGCGGCGGATCGCCCGTTGCGGCAGCCGGTAGCGCAGCCAGCCCGGGGTGGTGCCCAGCACCTCGACGTGGTGCGGCAGCAGGCCTGTTTCCTCGCGAAGCTCGCGGTACATCGCCTCGATGGGCGTCTCGTCGGTGTTCATCCCGCCCTGCGGGAACTGCCACCCGTCACGATGCACCCGGCGCGCCCAGAACAGGCGTCCGTCAGGGTGCATCAGCACGATGCCGACGTTGGGCCGGTAACCGTCCGGATCGATCACGATGCGGACTCCTGAATCATTTGACTTGCGTCACTGGGCCCGACTCTGCCACGCGGCGCGCGGCCCGACAACTCGACACTCGCTCGCAGGGCCTGGAAACGAAAAACCCCGCCGGTGGCGGGGTTGTCCTGATCCTGCGCGGTGGTGGCTATGGGTGGACTCGAACCACCGACCCCAGCATTATGAGTGCTGTGCTCTAACCGGCTGAGCTACATAGCCGCGCGGGAACCGCGAATTGTTCCGGTTCGACGCTTCGCTGTCAACGCCTCGTTTGCCGTTTCACCTGCTGCGGCCGGACCCGCCGGAACCCTTCAGGCGGGCAGCACCCGGACCTGCCCCTCCATGAGCACCCGCGCGCTGCGGCTCATCACCGCTTTGGTGACCTGCCACTGGCCGTCGACCTGGCGCGCCTCGGCGCCGACCCGCAGCGTGCCCGAGGGGTGGCCGAAGCGGACCGCGCCCGCTTCGCGACCCTTTGATGCGCGCTGCACCACGGTGCCGGGCACGGCGGCGGCAGCTGCAATAGCGACTGCGCAGGTGCCCATCATCGCGTGGTGCAGCTTGCCCATCGACAGCGCGCGCACCAGCAGGTCGACGTCGTCGGCGCGCACCGGCTTGCCGCTGGAGGCGGTGTAGTCCCTCGGGGGCGCGACGAACGCGACCTTCGGCGTGTGCTGGCGCGACGCGGCGCCGGCGATGTCGTCGATCAGCCCCATGCGCACGGCGGCATGCGCGCGGATGGATTCGAACATGGCCAGCTTCGCCGGATCGCCGTTGATCGCGTCCTGCAGCTCGGTGCCGTCCAGAGCCAGCGCGTCTGCATCGACGAACACCGTCGGGATGCCGGCGTTGATCATCGTCACCTGCAGCGCGCCGACCCCCGGCACGTCCAGCGTGTCTTCCACCTTGCCGGTCGGGAACATCGCCCCGCCGCCCTCGCCTTCATCGGCCGGGTCGAGGAATGCCAGCTGGATCTCGGCCGCCGGGAAGGTGACGCCGTCGAGTTCGAAGTCACCGGTCTCCTGAACCTGCCCGCCGGCCGAGATCCAGCTGGAA
>MIDV01000005.1:0-270 GCA_001830245.1 Lysobacterales bacterium RIFOXYA1_FULL_69_10
TGGCGCTGGAAACGCCGCTGTCTGCCGGCCCGGAGCTGGCGCCCCTGCCCCTGCTGCCCGGCCTGGCGCGCTGATCACTCGTCCGGGCAGGCCGAATAGGCCGCCTGGCACTGCACCATGCACATGGCCCTGGCCAGCTGGGACAGCCCCGGCTGCTCCATGTCTTCCTGCGATTCGAGGTATTCGAGCAGTTCGGTCCTGCCGGTGCAGCTGCAGTCACAGCCGGTGGCTGCCCCGACACCCTGGCGACCGCCGGGATTGCTGCCCGGC
>MIDV01000005.1:443-60788 GCA_001830245.1 Lysobacterales bacterium RIFOXYA1_FULL_69_10
TGCCTGGATGCGGGCATCGTCATCGCTTCCCGCACCGCGCGAGAACCATGCGGCCGGGTCCTGCTGCAGCACCCCCAACGCAAGGCCCGCGCCGAGCAGCTCCGACTTCAGTCGCGCACGTTCGACGGCCGACGTCGCCTTGCGCGCCTCGCCCGCGATCCGTGCGACTTCCGCCAGCGCCTGCGGCGAATTGAGGTCGTCGTCGAGTGCGGCGTCGATGGCGGCCGGGATCTCTGCCGATGCCTCCACGTCCGCGAGATCACGCAGGGTCCCGTACAGCCGGTCCAGCGTGCGCACGCTCTGCTCGATCAGGCCGTCCGACCAGTCCAGCGGCTGGCGGTAGTGCGCCGACAGCAACGCGTAGCGCAGGGCTTCGGGTGGATGCGCGCGGACCAGGTCGTGGACCTTTTCGATGTTGCCCAGCGACTTGCTCATCTTGGCGCCGCCGAAGTTGAGCATGCCGTTGTGCAGCCAGAAGCGGGCGAACGGCTTGCCGCCATGCGCACACTCGCTCTGTGCGATTTCGTTCTCGTGGTGCGGGAACTGCAGGTCCACGCCGCCGGCGTGGATGTCGATGGTCTCGCCCAGGTGCGCGGCGGCCATGGCCGAGCACTCGATGTGCCAGCCCGGACGGCCGCGGCCCCACGGCGAGTCCCAGCCGGGCAGGTCGCTGGTGGACGGCTTCCACAGCACGAAGTCGCCGGGGTCGCGCTTGTACGGCGCCACGTCCACGCGCGCGCCGGCCAGCATCTCGTCAGTGTCGCGGCGCGACAGCTTGCCGTAACCCTCGAAGCTGCCGACCGAGAACAGCACGTGCCCCTCGGCCGCGTAGGCGTGGCCGGATTCGATCAGGCGCTCGATCATCTCGATGATTGGCCCGATGTGGGCGGTGGCTTCGGGCTCCAGGTCCGGCGGTGCCACGCCCAGCGCGGCCATGTCCTCGCGGTAGGCCTGCGCGAATCGCCCGGTGATGTCGCCGATCGGCACCCCGGCCTCGCGCGCGGCGGCGTTGATCTTGTCGTCGACGTCGGTGATGTTGCGCGCGTAGGCCAGCGCGCCGAAGCGCCGGCGCAGCAGGTCGGCCAGCACGCCGAACACCACCGGCCCGCGCGCATTGCCGATGTGAACGTAGTTGTAGACGGTCGGGCCGCAGACATACATCGTCGTGCGCGCCGGGTCCGCCGGCTGGAACGGTTCGACCCGGCGGGTCAGGCTGTTGAACAGGTGCAGGCTCATGGGCACGGCGGCGGCGGGACGGCCGGCCATTCTAGCCGCCGATGGCCCCGCGGCAGCCGCCATGACAGGCAGGATTCAGTCCGCAAGCCCCTGTTGCACCTACAATTCCGGGACTTGCCCGAGCCACGAGCCCGATGCGCCGCCTTCTCCTGACGACCACCCTGCTGATGCTTGCAGCCGCCGCGCCGTCGGTGGCCCAGCAGAACACCGTCATCCAGACCGAGAACGTGCGCTACGACTACGCGCACGTGCTGCGCGTGACCCCGGTCTACCAGACCCTCACCGCCACGCGGATGGAAGAGCAGTGCGACCAGTCGCCGCGTGCCGATGGCGGCGGCGATTCGCGCCTGTCGCGGGTGGTCGATGCGGTGCGCGATGCGCTCGGACGCGAGCAGTCCGGCCCGGGCACCGATCCAGCGTGCCGGTCGGTGCCTGTCGAACGCGAGTTCCGCCGGCCGATCGCCTACGACGTGGATTACGCCTACAAGGGCGCCAAGTACCGCTCGCGCCTGCCCGACGACCCGGGCAACCGCCTGCGCATCCGGGTGTCGGTGACCCCGGCGATCGCGGGCACCCCCGTCCAGTAACCGGCCGGACCGACGGCTTGCGCGCCCTGCAGTCGCATGCGAGCATTCGCCCCCTCATGACGCAGACCCGCGCCGACGCCGACATCATCACCTCCGCCTGGATGGCGGCGGGCATGACCTCGCGCGCGCGCCGACCGTTGCCCCCCAACCTGGCTGGGTAACGGCGCTCCACGCGTCCGCGTCGTACGACGAACCCGGCCTCCGCGCCGGGTTTTTTCGTTCCAGGGAAGCCCGGCCATCGCCCCCCACCGATGGATTCCCATGACTTCCACCCCGCGGCTTGCGACACCCAGGCACTTCCTCAACACCCAGGACTGGTCGCGCGCCGACCTCGACGCCCTGCTGGCCGACGCGGCGCGCTTCAAGCGCGAGAAGTTCGGCGATGCACTGAAGGGTCGGTCCATCGCACTGGTGTTCTTCAACCCGTCCATGCGCACGCGCACCAGTTTCGAGCTCGGTGCATTCCAGCTGGGCGGGCATGCGGTGGTGCTGCAGCCGGGCAAGGACGCGTGGCCGATCGAGTTCGACCTGGGCACGGTGATGGACGGCGACACCGAAGAGCACATCGCCGAAGTGGCGCGCGTGCTGGGCCGGTACGTCGACCTGATCGGCGTGCGCGCGTTCCCGAAGTTCGTCGATTGGTCGATCGACCGCCAGGACCGCGTGCTGGAAAGCTTCGCGCGGTACTCGCCGGTGCCGGTGATCAACATGGAGACGATCACCCACCCCTGCCAGGAGCTGGCGCACGCGCTGGCGCTGCAGGAGCACTTCGGCACGACCGATCTTCGCGGCAGGAAGTACGTCCTGACCTGGACGTACCACCCCAAGCCGCTCAACACCGCGGTGGCCAATTCCGCGCTCACCATCGCCACGCGTCTGGGCATGGACGTGACGCTGCTGTGCCCGACGCCGGAGTACGTGCTGGACGAGCGCTACATGGGCTGGGCCGAGGCCAATGTCGCCGAGAGCGGCGGCTCGCTGGCGGTCAGCCATGACATCGAAAGCGCCTATGCCGGGGCCGACGTGGTGTACGCCAAGAGCTGGGGCGCGCTGCCGTACTTCGGCAACTGGGCGCCGGAAAAGCCCATCCGCGACCGCTACACGCACTTCATCGTGGACGAGGCAAAGATGGCGCTGACCAACAACGCCGTCTTCAGCCATTGCCTGCCGCTGCGCCGCAACGTCAAGGCGACCGACGCGGTGATGGACTCGCCCAGCTGCATCGCCATCGACGAGGCCGAGAACCGGCTGCACGTGCAGAAGGCGGTGATGGCGCGGCTCGCTTCGCGCGCGGGAACGGGGAGTGGGGAATAGGGAATCGCTGCGCGCTCAGTTCAAGTCCATCCAACGAATTTTCAGGTAGCCCACCACAATGTCCACGACTGCCAATTCCCCAACCCCCCATTCCCCGACCGCCATTCCCTCCCGGGGCGACATCGTCCTGGCCTTCTCCGGCGGCCTCGACACCAGCTTCTGCGTCCCTTACCTGCAGGAGCGCGGATGGAACGTCCACACCGTGTTCGCCGACACCGGCGGCGTCGACGCCGATGAGCGTGCCTTCATCGAGGGCCGCGCCGCCGAACTGGGCGTGGCCTCGCACGTCACCGTCGACGGCGGCCCGGCGATCTGGGACGGCTTCGTCAAGCCGTTCGTGTGGGCGGGCGAGGGCTACCAGGGCCAGTACCCGCTGCTGGTGTCGGACCGCTACCTGATCGTCGAAGCCGCTCTCAAGCGCTGCGCCGAGCTGGGCACGCGTGCCATCGCCCACGGCTGCACCGGCATGGGCAACGACCAGGTGCGCTTCGACCTGGCGGTGAAGGCGCTGGGCGATTATGAGATCGTGGCGCCGATCCGCGAGATCCAGAAGGAGCACACCGAGGTCCGCGCGTACGAGCAGAAGTACCTCGAGGACCGGGGCTTCAGCGTACGCGCCAAGCAGCAGGCCTACACCATCAACGAGAACCTGCTGGGCCTGACGATGTCGGGCGGGGAGATCGACCGCTGGCAGGCGCCGGGCGAGGGCGCTGTCGGTTGGTGCAAGCCGCGCGCCGAGTGGCCCGCCGAGCCGCTGCGCGTTCGCATCGGGTTCGAGAAGGGCGAGGCGGTGTCGCTGGACGGCGAGCGCATGGCCGGGCACGACCTGCTGGCACGGCTCAACGGACTGTTCGCCCGGTACGGCGTCGGCCGGGGCCTGTACACCGGTGATACCACCATCGGCCTGAAGGGCCGGATCATCTTCGAGGCACCGGGCCTGGCCGCGCTGCTGACCGCGCACCGCGCGCTGGAGGAGGCGGTGCTGAGCAAGCTGCAGAACCGCTTCAAGCCGGACGTGGCGCGCAAGTGGGTCGAGCTGGTCTACGAGGGCTTCTTCCACGACCCGCTGAAGACCGACCTGGAGGCGTTCCTGGCGTCCAGCCAGGCCACCGTCAACGGCGAGGTGGTGCTGGAGACGCACGGCGGCAGCGTCGGCGCGGTGGCGATCGAGTCGCCCCACATCCTCAACGCCAAGGGCGCGACCTATGCGCAGGCGGCGGACTGGGGCGTGGCCGAGGCCGAGGGCTTCATCAAGCTGTTCGGGATGAGCAGCACGTTGTGGGCCGAGGTCAACCGCGGTTGACCTCGTCCTTGTAGGAGCGGCTTCAGCCGCGATGCGCATGCCACGGCATGGTGTGCATCACGTCTGCGTCGTCCTCCAGACATTGCTCGGTGTAGGAGCGACGTGAGTCGCGATCACACGGTCGCACCGACCATCCGGTCGCGACTTACGTCGCTCCTACAAATAACCGAACCACGAGAACCGTTCGCGGCTGAAGCCGCTCCCACAGGATCCCGGTTACCGACATGCTGTCCGAAACCCTCCGCCACCTCGAAGCACTCGTGTCGTTCGATACGCGCAATCCGCCGCGCACGATCGGCACGGGGGGCATGTTCGACTACCTGCGCGCACACCTGCCGGGCTTCCGCGTGGAGGTCACCGACCACGGCGACGGCGCGGTGTCGATGCTGGCCGTGCGTGGCGCGCCCCGGCGCGTGTTCAACGTGCACCTGGACACCGTGCCCGACTCGCCGGCGTGGACCGCCAGCCCGCACCGCCTGCGCGTCACCGCGGACCGGGCCATCGGCCTGGGCGCCTGCGACATCAAGGGTGCAGCGGCGGGCCTGCTGGCGGCGGCGGGAGAAACCACGGGCGATGCCGCGTTCCTGTTCTCCACCGACGAGGAGGCCAACGACGCGCGCTGCATCGCGGCGTTCCTCGCCAGCGACCACGGCTTCACCGAAGCGGTCGTGGCCGAGCCGACGAACTGCGAAGCCGTGCTGGCGCACCGCGGCATCAGCTCGGTGCTGATGCACTTCCGTGGCGTGGCCGGCCACGCATCCGGCGCCAACGCGATGCAGGCCAGTGCGTTGCACCAGGCCATGCGCTGGGGCAGCCGCGCGCTGGACCTGGTCGAGGCCGAGGCGCACCAGCGCTTCGGCGGGCTGACCGGGTTGCGCTTCAACATCGGCAAGGTCGAGGGCGGCATCAAAGCCAACATGATCGCGCCCAGCGCGCAGGTGCGCTTCGGCTTCCGGCCGCTGCCGTCGATGTCGATCGACACACTGCACGAACGCTTCGGCACGCTGGTCGAGCCAGGAGCGGTGGAGCGCTACGAGGAAACCTTCCGCGGCCCGTCGCTGCCGTCGGGCGACATCGCCACCGCCGAGGACCGTCGCCTTGAGGCGCGCGACCTGGCGGAGGCACTGGACCTGCCGATCGGCAATGCCGTGGACTTCTGGACCGAGGCCTCGCTGTTCTCGGCCGCGGGCATGACCGCAATCGTCTATGGGCCCGGCGACATCGCCCAGGCGCACACCGCCGACGAGTGGGTGGCGCTGGAGCAGCTCGAACGCTACGCCCACTCGGTCAAGCGCATCCTCGCCACGTGACCTGTAGGAGCGGCTCCAGCCGCGAATGCATTCCCCGCACCTTCGATCGCGGCTGAAGCCGCTCCTACAAGAAAGCAACGCAACGAATGAACGCCACGCCCGCACCCCACGACCCGCAGACGCGCCAGACCATCGTCCGGCTGCTGTCTTCCATGGCCAGCGCCAAGGAGATCAGCCAGTACCTCAAGCGTTTCTCGCAGCTGGACGCGGCGCGCTTCGCCGTGGTCAAGGTCGGCGGCGCGGTGCTGC
Organism: Lysobacterales bacterium RIFOXYA1_FULL_69_10; assembly: GCA_001830245.1. Classification (GTDB taxonomy): domain Bacteria; phylum Pseudomonadota; class Gammaproteobacteria; order Xanthomonadales; family Xanthomonadaceae; genus Lysobacter_C. The sequence continues at coordinate 6,443 of MIDV01000005.1, forward strand.
GCGACGACCTCGAAGCGCTGACCTCGTCCCTGGCGTTTTTGCAGGACGTCGGCCTGACGCCCATCGTGATCCACGGCGCCGGTCCGCAGCTGGACGCGGCGATGGCGGACGCGGGGATCCAGAAGCGGACCGTCGACGGCCTGCGCGTGACCTCGCCCGAAGCATTGGCCGTGGTGCGCCGTGTCGCCCACGCCGAGAACCTGCGGCTGGTCGAGGCGTTGCAGGCGGCCGATGCGCGTGCGACTTCGATCGTCTCGGGGGTGTTCGAGGCCGAGTATGTCGACAGCGAACGGCTGGGCCTGGTCGGGCAGGTCGCACGGGTCGAACTGGCGCCCATCCAGGCCAGTCTGCAGGCCGGCTCAATCCCGGTGATCGCCAGCCTTGGCGAAACCGTCGGCGGCCAGATCCTCAACATCAACGCCGACTTCGCCGCCAACGAGCTGGTGCAGGTGCTGCAGCCCTACAAGATCGTGTTCCTCACCGGCACCGGCGGCCTGCTGGATGGCGAGGGCCGGGTGATCGACTCGATCAACCTGTCCACCGAGTACGACCACCTGATGGCGCAGCCGTGGATCAACGGCGGCATGCGCGTGAAGATCGAGCAGGTCAAGCAGTTGCTGGACCGCCTGCCGCTGTCGTCCTCGGTCTCGATCACGCGACCCTCGGAGCTGGCCAAGGAGCTGTTCACCCACAAAGGCTCGGGCACGCTGGTGCGGCGCGGCGAGCGCGTGCTGCAGGCCGGCGACTGGGCGTCGCTGGACCTGCCGCGGCTCAAGTCGCTGATCGAGTCGGCGTTCGGCAAGGCATTGGCGCCGGACTACTTCGAGCGCACCGCGCTGCACCGCGCCTACGTCAGCGAGAACTACCGCGCCGCGGTAATCCTCACGCGCGAGGATGCGGGCATCTACCTGGACAAGTTCGCCGTGCTGGACGACGCGCAGGGCGAGGGCCTGGGCCGCGCGGTCTGGCAGATGATGCGCGAAGAGAACGACCGTTTGTTCTGGCGCTCGCGCCATGGCAACCCGGTCAACGCGTTCTATTACGCCGAGGCCTATGGCCACGTGCGCCAAGCGCGCTGGAACGCCTTCTGGATCGGGCTGGAGGATTTCGACGCGATCGAACGCTGCGTGGCGCACTGCCGCGACCGCGTGCCGACCCTGCTGGAGCCAGTGCAATGAGCGGCGATACGGCCATCAGCGTCGGCCTGGTCGGTGCACGTGGGTACGTGGGCGCCGAGCTGATCGCGCTGATCGACGCGCACCCGCGCTTCGAGCTGGCCTACGTGTCCTCGCGCGAGCGGGAGGGCCAGGCCGTCACCGACCACCACCCCGGTCACGGCGCCGGCCTTCACTACACGGCGCCCGCGCTGGAGGCGCTGCCGGCCCTGCAGGCCGAGGCCGTCGTGCTGGCGCTACCCAACGGACATGCAGCCAGGGCGACGGTGGCGTTCGATGCCAGCGCGGCGAACCCCGTCATCGTCGACCTGTCGGCGGACTACCGGTTCGACGACGCCTGGCACTACGGCCTGCCCGAGCTCACGCGGAGGGCCGGGCGGGGCGAGCGGCGCATCAGCAACCCCGGCTGTTACGCCACGGCGATGCAACTCGCCATCGCACCCATGCTCGACGTGCTGGACGGCCCGGTGCAGTGCTTCGGCGTGTCCGGCTGGTCCGGCGCGGGCACGTCGCCGTCCGACAAGAACAACCCCGAACTGCTGCGCGACAACCTGATGCCGTACGCGCTGGCGGGCCACGTGCACGAGCGCGAAGTCACGCGCCATCTGGATCACCCGGTCGAGTTCATGCCGCACGTGGCGCCGCACTTCCGCGGGCTGTCGATCACCGCCAACCTGCACCTGGCGCGTGCGTTCCGGATCGACGAAGTCCTGGAGCGGTACCTGGACCGCTACGGCCGTGAGCCCCTGGTGCGTGTGCTCGAAGACGCGCCCTGGGTCAGCCGCATCGCCGGCCGGCACCATGTCGAGATCGGAGGTTTCACCCTCTCGGACGACGGTCGCCGCCTGGTCGTGGTGTCCACGCTCGACAACCTGCTCAAGGGTGCCGCCACGCAGGCGCTGCAGAACCTCAACCTCGCCTTCGGACTGGACGAGTTCGAAGGAATTCCCCTCCCACCCCTGTAGGAGCGGCTTCAGCCGCGATCATCGGTCTCCGAAGGAGCATTCGCGGCTGAAGCCGCTCCTACAGAGTCAACCAGGTACGCCCATGACCGACCTCCTCTGGCAGAAACCCGGCGTCCGCGTCGACGAACGAATCCAGCAGTTCTGCGCCGGCGACGACGTGGTGCTGGACCGCGAGTTCTTCGTCTTCGACATCCAGGCCAGCCGGGCGCACGCGCAAGGGCTGCAGCGCATCGGCATCATCCCGGAGGATGAGCTTGCCGGGATCGAACGTGAACTCGATACGCTCGCCGGCGACTTCGCCGCGGGCCGCTTCGTGCTCGATGCGCGCTTCGAGGACGGCCACTCCGCGATCGAGGCACGTCTGGTCGAGCGGTTGGGCGATGCCGGGCGACGCATCCACACCGGCCGCAGCCGCAATGACCAGGTGCTGGTCGCCACGCGGCTGTGGCTGAAGGACCGGTTGGCACGGGTCCAGGCGCTGTGCCGCGAAGTCGCGGAGGTCGCGCTGGCGCGGGCGGATGCCGAGGCGATGCTGCCGTTGCCCGGGTACACCCACCTGCAGCGCGCCGTCGTGTCGTCATGCGGCATGTGGTGGGCGGCGTGGGCGGAGGGCTTCATCGACGACGCCGTGCGCGCCCGCGACACGCTGGCCTGGGTCGATGCCAACCCGCTGGGCAGCGCGGCCGGCTACGGCGTCAACCTGCCGCTGGACCGCGACCACACCACGCAGGCGCTGGGCTTCGGTCGGATGCAGGTGGCCGCGACCTACGCGCAGCTCTCGCGCGGCAAGTTCGAGCTGGCGGCGATCGAGGCGCTGGGATCAGCAGTGCTCGACCTGCGCCGGCTGGCGTGGGACCTGAGCCTGTTCACCAGCGCCGAGTTCGGCTTCGTGGCATTGCCGGCGCAGTACACGACCGGCAGTTCGATCATGCCCAACAAGCGCAACCCGGACGTCATCGAACTGATGCGCGCGAGCTATTCGGCCGTGGCCGCAGCGCGCACCGAGATCGAACAGCTGCTGTCGCTGCCCTCGGGCTACCACCGCGACCTGCAGTTTTCCAAGGGCGCGATCTTCCACGCCTTCGGCCGCGGCCTGTGCGCGCTTGAGCTGCTGCCCGACCTGCTGCGCAACCTGGAGTGGAAACCCGACGCGATGCGCGCCGCGCTGGACGCGTCGATGTATGCCACCGACCTCGCCGTGGACATGGCGCGGCAGGGCGTGCCGTTCCGCGATGCCTACGTGCAGGCGGCCGATCCCACCCGATGGGCGCAGGGGGATCCCGAGGCCAGCCTGGCCGCGCGCGTGTCCCCGGGCGCGGCGGGCGACCTGCAGTTGGACGTACTCCGCGCACGCCTCGCGCTGCTTTCGACGTGACGCGGCCGCCTGTCCGTCAGGTCAATGCGGGTACCGGCTTCGGCATCGGCGCTTGCGTTGACAGTTCGGAGGACACCGAGATGTCGCTCAATCCGGCCTGGTCGTCCAGGCTCAGCGTGGCTACGCGCGCCGTGCGCAGGCGCTCGGCGAACGGGTGGGATGCACCGAGGGCATCGGCGATCTCCTGCGGAGCCGCGTCATCGATCTGCGAGCGACGCTCGCGGTTCTGGAAGCGGGCCCGGTTGATCTCCGCCCAGCCGATGAGCACCAGCGCGCACACGATAGCCAGCACTGGCAGGGTGAAGGCCAGGGTGCGGTCGAACCCCGCTTCCGGCAGCCACAGTTGCACGTAGCTCCCGCGCAATCCGAACCACCACAGAAGCAGGGTGATCACGGGCAGGACGAGATAGAAGTACACCGCCCAGGCCAGCAGGGTCAGCGTGCCGTAGAGGCCCCGCTGCACGTTGGACTGGTTCTGCGGGGAGTAGATCAGGACTTGGGCGTTCATCGCAGGCCTCGGTCGGGGCTGGTCCAGACGGCACGCCGGTTGCGACGTTGCAACAGGGTCGTCGGCAGGGCAATCACCGTGGTGAAGAGGGCGAGCATCCAATACGCCGCCGGATACCAGACCATCCAGTAGAAGTTGCGGCCGATGCGCGGCTCGTAGCGGCGGTCGATCAGCAGGCTGATCGCGAACTGCAGCAGGCACACGACGCCCAGCACCATGCCGTGCCAGCGCGGCAGCAGCGTATTTACGGTCAGGTCTTGCGGCAGGTCGACGAACTTGCCCAGCAGCCACAGCACCATGATGAAGAGCATCACGTACGCCCAGGCCACGCTCAGGCTGTACTCGGCCAGCACGCCCCACATGCGGCGTCGGCGCCAGTTGAACAGGTCTGTCCCGTGACGCAGCGCGACCTCGACGCCACCCTTGGCCCAGCGCAGGCGCTGGTTCCACAGGCCACGCAGGGTCTCGGGCATCAGGATGAAGCACATCGCGTTGGGCTCGTAGCGGATGTCCCAGTGCGCGATCTGCAACCGCCAGCTGATGTCGATGTCCTCGGTGACCATGTCGTCGGACCAGTAGCCGACGCTGTGAAGCGCAGTGCGGCGGAAGGCGCAGATCACGCCGGACACGGTGAACAACCGGCCGTAGACGCGTTGCGCGCGCTTGATCATGCCGATGATCGAGCTGAACTCGCCGACCTGCAGGCGGCCCAAGAGCGTGGAGCGGTTACGCACGCGCGGGTTGCCGGTGACCGCGCCCACGCGCGGCCCGCTGGTCAGGTGCCACATCATCCAGTGGGTGGCGTACTCGTCCAGCAGGGCGTCGCCGTCCACGCACACCAGGTACTCGCTGCGTGCCGCCAGCGTGCCCATCCGCAATGCGTTGGCCTTGCCCTGGTTGCTGGCCAGATGGAGCACGCGCAGGCGCGGGTATTGGCGGGCAAGGTCGTCGAGCGCGGCGCCGGTGCCGTCGCTGCTGCCATCGTTGATGGCGATGATCTCGAAGTCCGGGTACGCCTGCGCATCCAGCGCGGCAATGGTCTCGGCGACATTGGCCTCCTCGTTGTGGCAGGGGACGAGCAGGCTCGCCATCGGGTAGGCCTTCATCCGCGGCGGGTCGTCGCGCAGCGGCGTGCCGCGCTCGCGCCGGAAGAAGTAGTAGAGGCCGCCGATCATCCACAGGAAGGACATCGTGATCGGGTAGTAGAAGGCGAACTGGAAGAGGACGTCCAACAGTCCCACTGGTGTAGTCATGTCGCGGCCTCTCAGCGGGGTGGATAGGGGAAGCCGCGCGAGCTGATCGCCGCGCGGGTCGGTTGGAAGGCGGGCAGGTCACGCACGAAGTCGTCCGGGTAGTAGCCCAGGTGCCGGACGCCGGCCGCCTGCATGGCGCGCATCTGGGACTGGAGCCGCTCGCCCGGGATCGGGGTCTGCGTGCGCCAGTCCACCGTCTGCAGCTCGAACACCGTGCGTGCCAGCCCGTCGGGGTGGCGGTCGACGGCGGCGACCAGGTCAAGCAGCCAGCGGTCGGGGTCGGCCGCGCCTTCCATCCACGGCATCGCCATCAATGCGGTGTAGTCGTAGGCGTCGAGGAATGCATCCAGCCGCTGGCCGAACCACGCCTCGCTCCCGGGCTGCAGCACCGGGCGCGCGTAAAGGTTGCGCACGGTGACGAGCTTGGGACGCCATCGCTCGGCGCGTTGGGCCAGCGCGAGGCTGAAGTCGACCAGAAGCTGCGTGCGCTCGGCCGGCTCGCTGGCACTGGCGGCGCCGAGGTCGCCGTCGCGCAGGTAGGCGTCGTCGTGGAAAAGCAGGCCCTCGATGTAGCTGGCCACGGCGAGGTCTTCGTAGATGTCGCCGACGTACGCCAGCACGCGCGGGTCCGACGGATCCAGGCGGAACACCTCGGCCTCGGCGCCCGGCTCGTCGCGGATGCGCACCTGCTCGGCGAAAGCCGTGTCGGTCGGTTCGAACCCCAGCACCGGCAACCACGCAAGCACCTTCACGTCCGCCCGCGTGCGCAGCTGCCAGGCGACGCGGTTGTACAGGTCCGCTCGCACCGGCAGGTGGCGGTTGGGGAAATACAACGCGTCGGCCGAACCGTTGCCGTCCGGGTCGGCGAAGGCCTGCAGGAACACATGCGTTGGGCCCAGGCCGCGGATGCGCTCGATCAGCGCGTCCAGGTTGCGCTCAAGCTGCGCCGGATCGGGGTCGTACACGTAGTCCAGGTCCACTTGGACGGCGCGCATCGCGGTGCGTTCCTCGTCGCGGCGCAGCTCGCGTGCGAACTCGACGATGTCGGGGTTGTCCATCAGCAGCAGGCGCGACAGCCCGTGCAGGTCCACGAGCGGGCGCTCACGGCCTTCCAGGTCGAACGACACCTCCAGCCCCAGCCCGTCGGCAACGCGGTTGGCTTCGTCGCTGTAGGCCGCGTACGGCCACACGATGGCGCGGGGCCGCGTTGCGGTATTGCCGGCAATGGCCTCGATGCTGCGCGCGAGGTCGGCCCGCAGGCGCTCGCGGTAGACCGCTTCGGATTCGTAGCGCGCGTTGGCCGGGTCGAAGATCCGGGTGATGGCCGCCGGCGTCATGTTGCCCTGCGGATTGGCCAGCACGCCGCGGTGCAGGTCATGGCTGTGGGACGCGACTTCCACCAGGCCCGAGGCCTGCATCTCCCGCAGCTGCGCCCAGGTCAGGAAGTCGTCCCGGTCGAACGTGCGTGGGCCGTAGTCGACCGCGCGCGAGGGTGCGAGGTCGACCCAGTCGGTGACGACCGCCATCAGCGCCGGATACCCGTACGCCTGCAACAGCGGATAGGCGTGGGTGTAGTGGCTGCGCAGGCCATCGTCGAAGGTCAGCAGGACCGCCTTGGGCGGCAGGGGCGGCCCGCCACGTTGCGCGGCGACGATGCGGTCCAGGTCGACGGGCGTGTAGCCGTGGCCCGACAGCCAGTCCAGCTGGGCGGCGAAGTTGTGCGTGCTGGTGGCATACGCGTCCGGGTCGCCGCTGGCGTCCACGTCGTCGCGGATGTCGTGGTAGCTGATCACCAGCAACTCCGACGGCGGCGCGGCCATCGATGCCGGCGTCCACAGCAGCAGGCCCAGCAATGCCAACGCGGCGGCGCGGGTGCGGATCAGTGTCGTGATGCGGCTCATGTCATTCCCCCCAGGCCACGCGCAGGTCGAAGCTGACCCGGTCCTCGCGCACGCCGTCGTAGACGGGGCGCGAGTAGCCGACGCCGTAGCCGATCTGCCGGCCGGCGGCGAGTTGCCATTCGTGCTCGTAGCGCACCTGCGGGTACCACTCGGCGCCGAAGCCTTCCTGCCGGTAGTTGACTGCCGACACGGCAAGCCGATGGCGGAAGTGGCGGTCGTAGCGGCGCCATGCGATGTGGTCGGCGCGCAGGCCGAGCTCCAGCGAGGTGTCGCGCGTCGGATTGAAGTAGGGCGCATCCTCGCGCGAGCCGCGGCCGGCCTGCACGCCACCGAATCCGTTGAGCAGGAAATGCGGGCGGCTGGCCAGGCGCTGGTCGAACAGCAGCGACGCGGACTCGCGGCGGTTGCCGTCCTCGTACCGGAGTTGCTCCAGGCCCGCCTGCACGGTGGTGGACTCGCTGGGTGTGTAGTCCAGCCGGACGCGGGCCGCGTCGGCGGTGATGCCGGTGCGCCGCGCCTGCAGCGACGCCAGCGGGTCGTTGAGGTGGTACGAGGCGGTGCCGGCCAGCACGTCGCTGAAGCGCCATCGGCCCCAGGCGCCGACGGTGGTGCCATCGTCGTAGTCGTCGGAAGGGGTGGCGGCCTCCGCGCCCCATTGCAGCCGATCCTGCGCGTACGACACGCCGGCACCGACCAGCGTGTGGTCGACGCGTTCGCCAAGGAAGTCGGCGGTGGCCCGGCTGGCGTGCGCGGTCAGGCGCCACCGGTCGCCGAGCAGCGGCGAGGCGACACGCAGCACGTGGCGCGTGTCGCGCGAGCCCAGGGGTGATCCCCCGGTCGCGCTCGCTGCGTCATCGTCGTTGTTGCGGCCCCATGAGGATTCATGCGTGATCTGCCACCCCTGTCGGCGCTCCCAACGTTGCTGCACTCGCTGCGCATGCAGGTTCTCGGGATGCAGCCCCATGAGGTCGGCCAGCAGGGGACGCGCCTGCGCAGTGCGGTCTAGGTCCAGCAGGGCCTGCACCTCGCCGACGCGGGGTGCGGCGTCGTCCGGATCGAGGGTCCTCGCGACGCGGTGACGCTCCAGGCCCCGCTCGGCCCAGCCACGTTGCAGGTACACCGAGCCCAGGGTCTGGTGCAGGTTCGCATTCATCGCGCCGACCGACACCAGCGACTCGGCCTGGCGCTGCGCATCCTCCAGCGCGTGGGCAAACGAATCGACCAGTACCTGCGTCACGTCGATGTCGTAACGGCGCCAGTTGGCGTATTCCTGCCGGGCGCCGGCGCGGCTCAGCCACGGCGCTTCACTGGCCTGCATCGATTCCAGCAGCGCGTAGGCATCATCGAAGCGTTCGCTTTCGACATAGGCGTAGACCAGCAGGATCCGGGCTTCGTGGGCCTCCGGATCGTCCCGCACCGTCGCTTCCAGTGCGTCCACAGCCAGCTCGGGATGGCGCGCCGACAGCAGCGAGTCGCCAACCGCCGCGCCCACGTACGCGGGCAGTTCGACACCGTCGGCGACTGACTGCCGGTAGCGTTCGCTGACCGCCTCGTGCCGACCCAGTGTGTTGAGGGCAATGAGTTCGTCGTTGGCCATGCGTTGGCGCGATACGGCGGCATCGTCGGTGGCGGCGAGATTGGCAGTCAGTCCGGCCAGCGCGGTCTGCGCGGCCTGCATCTCGGTCAGGCGCGATTCCGGGGACACCGGATGCAGGCCGCCCCAGACGATCATCCGTGCGACCCGGTCCGCCTGGAGACGGCGGGCGATCACGGGTTCGAACAGGTGCGGGCGCGCCTGGTACAGCTCCCATGCGCGGTGCGAGGCACCCAGGTCGGACAGGGCGAGCGTCCGCAGGCGGAAGGCGTCGTCGTCGGCGGGGTCGCGTTCCAGCAGCACCTCGGAGATCGCCAGCGTTTCCAGCCAGCGGCCTTCGTCGCGGAGCCGCCAAGCCTCCACCATCGCCTCGCCACGCGGCATCGTGGACACGCTGGCGGCCGAAAGACGGGCGGTATCGGGCGGGGGAGGGGCGACGGGTTCGTTGCCGCGGGCCAGCCCGACGGCGCAGGCGTTGGCCAATGCCAAACCTGCGCATAAGCGCATTGCAGTCCTGACCACGAATTCCCCCCGTAAAACAACTATGTCGGTCGACGCGTCCGTGCAGGGCAAGCACGGGCCGGGCCAACAGCGCCCGTTAAAGACCGGCAAGAGTGTGAAGCCTGTCACGCTTCGTCCGGTAGTAGTAACGACGAAGACGTGACGGGAGGGACATGGGCGGCTGAACGGACCTGACCCGGTTCAGGCGGATAGACTGCGCTCCGGTTTCCACCCCGCCCCTGCCATGCCCAACGCCACGCAGCTGCACCCCGACCTCGAAGACACCCGCATCGGCGTGGTCGGCCTGGGCTACGTGGGCTGGCCGCTGGCGCTGGCGTTTGCGCAGCACCTGCCCACGCGGGGCTACGACATCGACATCGCGCGGATCGAGGCGCTGCAGCGGGGTGAGGACGCGACCGGGGAGACCGGACACCTGCCCACTGGCGGCGCATTGCCGGTGTTGTCGGGCGACATCGGTGCGCTGGCCGATTGCAACGTCTACATCATCACCGTGCCCACGCCGGTGGACGAGGCCAATCGCCCCGACCTCGGGCCGCTGCGGCAGGCCAGCCGCGCGGTCGGCACGCTGCTGAAGGCGGGGGATGTCGTCGTATACGAGTCGACCGTGTATCCGGGCACCACCGAAGAGGTCTGCGTCCCGGAGCTGGAAGCCGCCTCCGGCCTGGCCTTCAACCGCGACTTCACCTGCGGCTACAGCCCCGAGCGCATCAATCCGGGCGACCGCGCGCGCGGCTTGGCCGACATCGTCAAGGTGACTTCCGGGTCCACGCCCGAAGCCGCCGTGTTCGTCGACGCGCTGTACCGCCGGATCATCACCGCCGGCACCCACCGTGCGCCGAGCATGCGCGTGGCCGAGGCCGCCAAGGTCATCGAGAATACCCAGCGCGACGTCAACATCGCGCTGGTCAACGAGCTGGCGATGATCTTCAACAAGATGGGGCTGGACACCCGCGACGTGCTGGCCGCGGCCGCCACCAAGTGGAACTTCCTGCCGTTCACGCCCGGTCTGGTGGGCGGGCACTGCATCGGCGTCGACCCGTACTACCTGACCCACAAGGCCACGGTGCTGGGCTACCACCCCGAACTGATCCTGGCCGCGCGTCGCATCAACAACCGCATGGGCATCTTCGTCGCCCACCAGGTGTTGCGGCTCATGGCGCGCAAGCGCATCAACGTCGTCGATGCACGCGTGCTGGTGCTGGGCGTGACGTTCAAGGAGGACTGCCCGGACCTGCGCAACACGCGCGTGATGGACATCGTGCGCGAGTTGCGCGAGGCCCATGCCGTCGTCGACGTGCACGACCCGCTGGCCGATGCCGCGCTGGCCAAGCGCGAGCTGGGCGTGACGCTGGTCGAGGCGCCGGAAGTCGGTGCCTACGACGCCGTCGTGCTGGCGGTGCCGCACGCCGGGTTCGTTTCCGAGGCGGGGCGGGGCGACCTGCGTCGATGGACGAAGCCGCACTCGGTCATCTACGACGCGAAGTCGGCGCTCGAGGGCGTGGAGGTCGACGGGCGGCTGTAGCGCCGTCCGCGTCTAGAAGTCCGCAGGCACAAAAAAACCGGCGCGAGGCCGGCTTTTTCTTTCTACTGCCAGTTGGGCGGGCCAACTTAGTGGTCGGGGAGACAGGATTTGAACCTGCGACTTCTACGTCCCGAACGTAGCGCTCTACCAGGCTGAGCTACACCCCGACGGCAGAGCCGCGAATTCTAGCGAGTCGGGCAGGCGGGGCGCAATAGCCTCGCGTCTCGAACCGGGCAAAACGGCCCGCGCCCGTTAAACTGTGCGGCTCATCGAACCCCCGCCCGCGGCCCGTGCCGCAGGCCCGCCACACCTGGAGTTCCGCTTGATCAAGCCGCGTACCCCGCCCGGGGTCATGGAGCTGCTGCCCCGTGACCAGATCGCCTTCCAGCGCATGCTCGACACGATCCGTCGCCACTTCGAGCGCTTCGGCTTCCTGCCGGTGGAAACCCCCGTCATGGAGCTGTCGGAGGTGCTGCTGACCAAGTCGGGCGGCGAGACCGAGCGGCAGGTGTATTTCGTGCAGTCCACCGGCGCGCTGGCGAAATCCGGCAGCGAGGACGGCGAGGGCGGCATGCCGGAGCTGGCGCTGAGATTCGACCTCACCGTGCCGCTCGCGCGGTACGTGGCCGAACACGAGCACGACCTGGCGTTCCCGTTCCGCCGCTACCAGATGCAGCGCGTCTACCGCGGCGAGCGCGCCCAGCGCGGCCGCTTCCGTGAGTTCTACCAGTGCGACATCGACGTGGTTGGCAAGGACAGCCTGAGCGTGCGCCACGACGCCGAGTTCCCGGCGGTGATCTTCGCGGTGTTCTCCGAGCTGGACATCGGCAAGTTCACCATCCAGCTCAACAACCGCAAGCTGATGCGCGGCTTCTTCGAGGCCCAGGGCGTGGGCGATGCGGACCTGCAGGCGCGGGTGCTGCGCGAGGTCGACAAGCTGGACAAGCGCGGCCCCGACTACGTGCGCGAAACGCTGGTGGGCGAGGGCTTCGGGCTGTCGGCCGACGCCGTCGAGCGGATCCTGGCGTTCGTCGAAGTGCGCTCGACCTCGCACGCCGACGCATTGGCACGGCTCGACGCACTGGGCACGCCGAACGATGCGGTCCGTGCCGGCGTCGAGGAATTGCGCGAGGTGCTGGAGCTGGTACGCGCACTTGGCGTGCCGGAAACCCATTACGCGCTCAACTTCTCCATAGCCCGCGGGCTGGACTACTACACCGGCACCGTCTACGAGACCACGCTGGACGAATACCCGCAGATCGGGTCGGTGTGTTCGGGCGGCCGCTATGACGACCTGGCCAGCCACTACACGAAGTCGAAGTTGCCGGGCGTAGGTATTTCCATCGGATTGACGCGCCTGTTCTGGCAGTTGCGCGATGCCGGCCTCGTCGACACCGCGGCCAGCTCAGTGCAGGTGCTGGTCACCCAGATGGACGCGGCGCACCTGCCACAGTGCCTGGCGCTGGCCGCCGAGTTGCGCCAGGGCGGGCTCAACACCGAAGTGGTGATGGAGGCGTCCAAGCTGGGCAAGCAGTTCAAGTACGCCGACCGCGCGGGCATCCGCTTTGTTGCCGTGCTGGGCGAGGACGAGATCGCGCAGGGCACGGTGACGGTCAAGGACCTGCGGCGCGAGGACCAGTTCACCGTGCCGCGCGACGAGCTGGCCAAGGCGCTGCGCGTCGAGCTGGCGCAGGCGGAAGTGGAGGCACGGGCATGAGGCCGGTTCGACTGGATGGCCGCTCGCTGACGCGGGCGCAGCTGGTGGCCGTGGCGCGTGGCGCGTTGGTCGAGCTGGACGAAGCGCAACTGCCTGCGGTTGCGCGCGCCGCGGAGTTCCTCGCCGAGCAGGTCCGGCGCGAGGAGCCGATCTATGGCGTGTCCACCGGCTTCGGCAGCAACGCCGACCGGCTGCTGGGCGCCCGCCGCCAGCGCGAGGCGCTACCCGGTGAAGCGCACCGTGGCGAGACGCTGCACGCCGAGTTGCAGCGCAACCTGATCGAGACCCACGCCGTGTGCGTCGGCGAGCCGTTCGCCGCCGACGTGGTCCGGGCGATGCTGTGCATCCGCATCAACACGCTGATGCGCGGCCACTCGGGCATCCGCGTGGAAACGCTGCAGGCGCTGGCGGCGATGCTCAACGCCGGCATCGTGCCGGTGGTGCCGCAACTGGGGTCGGTCGGTGCATCCGGCGACCTGGCGCCGCTGTCGCACCTGGCCATCGTGCTGCTGGGCGGCGGCGAAGCGTTCTACCAGGGCGAGCGGATGCCCGGCGGCGAGGCGCTGTCGCGCGCGGGGCTGTCGCCGGTGACGCTCTCGTACAAGGAAGGCCTGGCGCTCAACAACGGTACCGCGCAGATGCTGGCCTGCGGCGTGCTGGCGCTGCACGAGCTGGAGGAGCTGCTGGATACCGCCGACCTGGCCGCGGCGATGACCATCGATGCCTTCGCCGGGCGGCTGGGTGCGTTCGCGCCGGAGGTGCACGCACTGCGCCCGCACCCGGGCCAGGTGGAAGTCGCCGCGCACCTGCGGCAACTGCTGGAGGGCTCGACCCTCGCCGACATCCCGTACCACCTGGTGCCGCGTTTCCGTCCGTGGGCGCCGCGAAGCTGGGACACGCCCGAAGCCCAGGCACTGCGTTTCGACATCGGCTGGGACTGGGTGCCGCTGGACCAGCGTCACGGCCGCGAGAAGTTCTATACGCGCTTCCGCCCGTTCCGGGGCGGCAAGAAGCACCAGCCGCAGGACAGCTACTCGCTGCGCTGCATCCCGCAGGTGCACGGCGCGGTGCGCGACGCTGCCGCGCAGGCCGCACGCGTGCTGGAGGTCGAGCTCAATTCGCTCACCGACAACCCGATCGTGTTTCCGGACGCCGACGCCGAGCACGTCGAGCAGCAGGTGATCTCCGCCGGCCATTTCCACGGCATGCCGCTCGCGCTGGCGATGAGCTACGTCAAGGCGGCGATCCCGGTGCTGGCGAGCATCTCCGAGCGCCGCCTCAACAAACTGGTGGACCCGGCGACCAACGACGGCCTGCCGGGTTTCCTGATCGGCAACGAGGACGCCACCGAGTCGGGCTTCATGATCGTGCAATACACCGCCGCGGCCATCGTCAACGACCTGGCCAGCCGCGCGCACCCGGCGTCGGTGTATTCGATCCCGACCAGCGCCAATGCCGAGGATCACGTATCGATGGGTGCCAACGAGGCGCGCCACGTGCTGTCGATGGTCGATGACCTGGGCAAGGTGCTGGCGCTGGAGCTTTACACCGCCGCGCAGGCGCTGGACCTGCGCCGCGACATGATCAACGCGGCCCGTGACCTGTCGCGGCGCAGCCATGCCGCCGCGCTCGCGCGCAAGGTGGCCGGCGGTCCCGAGCCAGATCTCGATGCAGATGGCCGAAAGGCGTTCGTCGAGGAGGTCGAAGGTCTGCGCGCGGAGCTGGCGCAGGCCGCCGAGTACCAGCCGGGCCGCGCCGTGGCCGCCGCACATGCGCGCATCCGCGAGGCGATCCCGTTCCTGGGCCGCGACCGCGCGCTGGATGCCGAGGTCGCCACGGCCGTCGCGCTGGTGAAGGGCGGCGAGATCATCGCCGCGGCGCGATCCGTGTAAGGCGTAGCCCGGGTAAGCGAAGCGCACCCGGGGCGCGAGTGGAATGGGAAACCCCCGGGTACGCTTCGCTTACCCGGGCTACGTAATCAAGCCAACGCGCCCGCCATCCGCACGCAGTCGCGCCCGCCCGCCTTTGCGGCGTAGAGCGCCTCGTCGGCCCGCTGCAACGCCTGGTCGATGGCGTCGTCTCCGTCGTCGCCGTGTCCAGTGGGCAACTGGTGGACACCGATGCTGGCCGACATGCGGACCGTGTGGGGGCCGCTGGAACAGGGGTGGGCGTGCAGCGCCTGCCGCAACGATTCGCCCACGCGTGCCGCGTCGTGCACGCCCATGCCGGGCAGCGCGGCGACGAACTCCTCGCCACCGAACCGCGCCAGCAATGCCTCGTGGGGACGAAGCGCCTGCCCGATGGTGCGGGCCGCCCAGCGCAGGCAGTCGTCGCCCACCAGGTGGCCGTGGCGGTCGTTGATCGACTTGAAGTGGTCCAGGTCGATCATCAGCAACGACACCGGGCGGTCGCCGCGCTCGAGGATCTCGAGCAGGCGTTCGCGGAAATGCGTGCGGTTGTGCAGTCCGGTCAGGCCGTCGCGCTGGCTGGATTCGCGCAGCCGCGCGTGCGCGTTCTCCAGCTGGCCCAATGCACTGCGCAACTCGCCCGTGCGCTGCATGACCTTCTGCTCCAGGTGCAGTTTGGCTTCGCGCACGATGCGCTCGTTCTCGTTGCGCAGCGCCGCGTAGCGGTATCCCAGTGCAACCGAAAGCAGCAGCATCTCCAGCGCCGAGCCGATCTGCACGCCGTACTCGGTGTAGAAGGTCTTGGGCAGCACGCCGAACGCGACCAGCGTGAACATCGTGGTGCCCAGCAGGAACATCGCCCAGGCCAGCAGGAACAGCCGGGCAGGGCGGTAGCCGCGACGCAACACGACGATGCTGGCCACGGCGATCCACAGCACGCCGACCAGCACCGCACGCGACGCGATGGGCGTGGAGACGCGGTAGGGCAGTTCGAGCGAGGCCAGCCCAAGCAGAGCAAAGAACGTGATCAGCCCCAGGCTCACCCAGTTGCCGCGGGGCCAGCGTTGCGGCAGCTCCAGGAACGTCCGCGCGAACTGCTGCATG
The DNA here is from genome assembly GCA_001830245.1 of Lysobacterales bacterium RIFOXYA1_FULL_69_10. GTDB lineage: Bacteria > Pseudomonadota > Gammaproteobacteria > Xanthomonadales > Xanthomonadaceae > Lysobacter_C. The sequence goes on from MIDV01000005.1 coordinate 21,986, forward strand.
CCGATCAGTGCCAGGCAGATCGATAGCGGCACCGCCTTGTCGGCCAGCCAAGCAGACGACGGCCACAGGTATTCGAAGCCCAGCCCGTTGAGGGTGAACAGCACCAGCCCGAAGGCGGTGATGTGGAACAGGTACCAGAAGTAGCTGGGGTCGCGCAGCGTCAGCCACAGCACCAGGTTGTAAAAGAACAGCGCCAGCAGGATGCCGTAGTACAGGCCGATCGCCAGCTGCGCATCGCGCGACATTTCGGTGAAGGCGGTGGGCGTGTACAGGCTGAGGGGCACCTGCATCGAGCTCTGGCTCTGCACCCGCACATAGAGATCCACGGTGCCGCCCGGTGGCAGGTCCAGTGCGAAGTTGGGGTGGCGATAGCGGATGCTGCGCACCTCGAACGGTGCGTGGTCGCCGCCGCGCTGGTGCTGCACGGTGCCGTCCTCACGAAGCATGTAGACATCGACGCGGTCGCTCAGTGCGTACTCCTGCACCAGCAGCCAGCGCGGCTCGCCCGGGTGCAGGTTGACCAGCCGGGCATGGAACCAGAACGCGCCGGGCTGGAAGCCGAATGCCGCGCTGGCCGAGGGCAGTGGTTGGAACCGGCCCTCCTGCTGCCAGCGGCGCGCGGCGTCCAGGTCGGCCTCGCCGTCGAGGTCATGCAGGTAGTGGACGTACGGAGACAGCGCCACCTGGGAGTGCGCTCCGTCGAGCACGAGGGGCTTCCCCGCCTGCGCACCCTGCGCATGCGCCGCTCCTGCCGTCGCCAGCAGCAGCCACATTCCGATCCGCAACGCCCAGTCCGGCATCCCCGCTCCTCGGCTTGGAACCGCTCCCCGGTTCCCGCATCCGGCCAGTGGGCCGGGGCGTTGGAAGTCTAACGCCGTGAACGTGGTATCCGCCGGGCCGGGGCCAGGAGGCGGCCCCTGGCGCCTTTCAACAGCCCGCCGCTCCGGCCACGTATCCGTCCAGGTTGACGGGTCGGCAATAACGCATTAATGTACCAGCGCGTTAATACATTGGATCACCATGAAGCGCCGCGCACTTGCCCCTGTTTCCGACGATGCCACCCCGGCCGACAGCCTCGACGAGCTTGCCGCCGCGTTCGCGCGCCTGCGCGACCCGGCGCAGGTGCGGGCCTTCCTCGAAGACCTGTGCACCCCCGCCGAGCTGGAGGCCATGACCGACCGCTGGCGGGTGGTGCCCCTGATCGCACAGGGCGTGCCGTACCGCGAGATCCACGACCGCACCGCGGTCAGCGTCACCACCATCGGCCGGGTCGCGCGCACGCTCGACCGTGGTGCCGGCGGTTATGCGGCGGCGTTGCCGCGTCGCGCCCCCCGTTCCCGTTGAGTCCCTGCCCATGAGCCCCATCGCCACCCCGGCGGCGCGCGACCGCCTGCGCATCGCCATCCAGAAGTCCGGCCGTTTGGCCGATCCCGCCCGCGCGCTGCTGTCGTCCTGCGGCCTGAGCTGGCGCGAGAGCCGCGACCGACTGTTCTGCTACGGCGAAAGCCTGCCCGTGGACCTGCTGCTGGTGCGCGACGACGACATCCCGGGCCTGATCGCCGACGGCGTCTGCGACCTGGGCGTTGTCGGCCGGAACGTGCTGCAGGAGCAGGACACGGACCGCCGTTCGAGTGGGCGCGCATCAGCGTTCCGCGAATGGCGGGCGCTCGGGTTCGGCGGTTGCCGCCTTGCGCTCGCGGTGCCTGAAGCGTGGGCGTGGGAGGGGCCGGCGCAGTTGCAGGGCACGCGCATCGCGACCAGCTACCCGGCGCTGCTGGCGCAATGGCTGGCGGGCGAGGGCATCGATGCGCAGGTCGTACAGCTGTCGGGCTCGGTCGAGATCGCGCCCAAGCTCGGCCAGGCCGACGCGGTGTGCGACCTGGTGTCCAGCGGCGCCACGCTGGCGGCCAACCAGCTCAAGCCGGTGATGACCCTGCTGGAAAGCGAGGCCGTGCTGGCCGGCCCGGTGGCCGCGTTCGACGATGCGCGGCGCGAGTTGGCCGACATGCTGCTGCGCCGCCTCGACGGCGCGTTGCGCATCCGCAACAGCAAACTGCTGATGTTCCAGGCTTCTCGCGAGGCAGTACCGGGGCTGCTGCCGCTGCTGCCCGACGCGGAGGCGCCGACGGTGATGCAGGTCGACGGCTGCGATTCGCTGGCGCTGCAGGCGCTGTGCCACGGGGCGGTCACCTGGCAGCGGCTGGAGGAACTCAAGCGCGCCGGCGCCCGCGGACTGCTGGTGCTGCCGGTCGAAGGGATGCTGGCATGAGCACGCCCAACATCGAAGTCGAAACCCGAGCCGTCGGGGAAACCGTTGGCGGACTGGACCCGGCCATCCCCCGGCGCATCGAATGGGGCGTGCTGGACGCGGCGGCCCGTGCGGCCGCACTGCGCCGGCCCACGCAGGCCACCGGTGCGGAGACGGCAAGAGGCGTGGCCCGGATCATCGAGGACGTGCGCACGCGCGGCGATGCCGCGCTGCGCGACCTGACGCGCGACCTGGACGGCGTGTCGCTGGAGGCGCTGGAGGTTGGCGCGGCGGAGTTCGACGCGGCCGAGTCGCTGCTGGACGTCGGCGTGCGCGAGGCCATCGAGGAAGCCGCCGGGCGCATCGAAGCGTTCCACCGTGCCGGTCAGCTGCAACCGTATGCGGTCGACACGGCGCCGGGCGTTACCTGCGAGCGCATCCTGCGACCCATCCGCCGCGTGGGCCTCTACGTGCCCGCCGGCTCGGCACCGTTGCCCTCGACGGCATTGATGCTGGGTATTCCGGCACGCCTGGCGGGCTGCCGCGAAATCGTGATGTGCACGCCGCCGCGTCGCGACGGTCGCGCCGATCCGGCGGTGTTGTACGCGGCACGGCGCTGCGGTGTCACGCGTGTATTCAAGGTGGGCGGTGCGCAGGCGATCGCGGCGATGGCGTTCGGTACCGGCAGCGTGCCTGCGTGCGACAAGCTCTTCGGGCCCGGCAACGCGTGGGTCACCGAGGCGAAGGCGCAGGTCGCGGCGGCCGAGGGCGGGCCGGGCATCGACATGCCCGCCGGTCCGTCGGAGGTGCTGGTGATCGCCGATGCCGGTGCCAACCCGTCTTTCGTCGCCGCCGACCTGCTGTCGCAGGCCGAGCACGGCCCCGACTCGCAGGTCGTACTGGTCAGCGACGACGCCGGGCTGGTCGACGCCGTGCGCGTGCAGCTGGACGCGCAGCTGGCGCAGCTGCCGCGCGCGGACATCGCACGCCGTGCACTTTCGGCCTCACGCTTGGTGCGCGTGGCATCGCTGGACGAGGCGTTCGAGCTCAGCAACCGCTACGCGCCGGAACACCTGATCCTTGCGCTGCGCGACCCGCGTCGCTGGCTGCCCAAGGTGCAGGTGGCGGGGTCGGTGTTCCTGGGCGACTGGTCGCCGGAGGCACTGGGCGACTACTGCAGCGGCACCAACCACGTGCTGCCGACGGCGGGCGCGGCTCGCTTCTGCAGCGGTGTCAGCGTGGCGAGCTTCCAGGTGGCGATCACGGTGCAGGAAGCCAGCCGCAGTGGCGTCGCCGGGATCGGCCCGTGCGCGATGACCCTGGCCGAAGCGGAAGGACTGGGTGCCCACCGCCAGGCGGTGGCGCTGCGGGTGCAGGCGGCGGGAGTGGGTGCATGAGCGCCACGGACGTGATGGCACTGGTGAGGCCGGACCTGCGCGCGTTCGCCGGGTATCGCTCGGCGCGCAGCGAATCGCTGCGGGGTGACGTCTGGCTCAATGCCAACGAGTCTCCCTGGGCCAACCCCGCGGATGATCCGTCGGCCACGGCTGGCGGCGTGAGGCGCTATCCCGACCCTCAGCCGGCGGTCTTGCGGCAGGCGCTGGCCGGACTCTACGGCGTCGTGTCCGGGCAGGTGCTGGCCGGGCGCGGCAGCGACGAGGCGATCGACCTGCTGGTGCGTGCCCTGTGCGCGCCCGGCGATGGCGCCATCGTGATCACGACGCCGACGTTCGGGATGTACGCGGTGTCGGCGCTCCTGCACGGTGTGCGGGTGGTCGACGTCCCGCTGCTCGAGGCGGGGTGCGACGGCGCCTACGAGTGCGACTTCGATGCCGTGGCCGAACAGGCCGAGGCCACCGGCGCGCGGCTGGTGTTCCTGTGCTCGCCAGGCAACCCGACCGGAAGCGCGCTGCCGCTGGAGGCGGTCGACGCACTGGCCGCACGGCTCGAACGACAGGCCGTGGTGGTCGTGGACGAGGCGTACGGCGAATTCGCGCAGGCGCCGTCGGCGGCAACGCTGCTGGCGCGACACGCCAATCTTGCCGTCCTGCGGACCTTGTCCAAGGCGCATGCGCTGGCAGCCGCCCGCCTTGGTGCGGTACTCGCAACGCCCGCATTGATCGACGTGCTCCGGCGGTGCCAGGCGCCGTATCCGCTGCCTACGCCGTGCGTCGAACTCGCGCTGCAAGCGCTTGCACCGGCGGCACTGGACGTCACCCGCGCGCGGGTCGCCACCGTTCGCGTCGAGCGCGAGCGGCTGCGCGATGCCCTGCAGTCAAACCCGGGCGTGCGGCGTGTGTATCCGTCCGACGCCAATTTCCTGCTGTGCCGCTTCACCGATGCCCGGTCGGCGTTCGATGCGTTGCTCGCTGCCGGCATCGTCGTGCGCGACATGCGTGCGATGGCGGGCCTGGAGGACGCCCTGCGCATCAGCATCGGCACGCCTGAGCAGAACAGCCGGGTCGTTGAGGCACTTTCCAACATGGCGGTGGCGGCATGAGCGCGTTGCGCCCCGTGCTGTTCGTCGACCGCGACGGCACCCTGATCGAGGAGCCGGACGATTTCCAGATCGACGCGTACGAAAAGCTCCGCTTCGTGCCCGGCGTGATTCCCGCGCTGCTGCGGTTGCGTGACGCCGGGTACCGCTTCGTCATGGTCACCAACCAGGACGGCCTGGGCACCGATGCGTTTCCGCGCGAGCGCTTCGAAGGGCCGCACGCCCTGATGATGCAGGTGCTGGAAAGCCAGGGCGTGGCGTTCGACGACGTGCTGATCGACAGCAGCCTGCCGGCCGACAACGCCCCCACGCGCAAGCCCGGCATCGGCCTGGCGCTGCCGTACCTCAAGGATCGCGGCATCGACTGGGCGCGCTCGGCCATGGTCGGCGACCGCGAGACCGATAACGCGTTCGCCCGCAACCTGGGCATCCGGTCGTTCCAGCTGCGCACCGCGCAGTTCGGCGGCGAGTGGGACTGGGCGGGAATCGCGCATGCACTGGCGGATGCGCCGCGCGTGGCGCGCGTGGTCCGGCGCACGCGGGAAACACAGATCGAGGTCGCCGTCGACCTGGACCGCGCCGCCGAACCCCGTATCGAGACCGGCCTGGGCTTCTTCGACCACATGCTCGAGCAGCTGGGCAAGCACGGCGGGTTCGCGCTGGAGTTGACCTGCAAGGGCGACCTGCACATCGACGAGCACCACACGGTCGAGGACAGCGCGCTGGCGCTGGGGCAGGCGCTGCGCGAAGCGCTGGGCGACAAGCGCGGCATCGGGCGCTACGGCTTCACCCTGCCGATGGACGAGGCGCTGGCGACGGCCGCGCTGGATTTCTCCGGCCGCCCGTACTTCGTGTTCGAAGGCCGCTTCGCGCGCGAGTCCGTCGGCCAGCTCGCCACCGAGCTGGTGCCGCACTTCTTCCGGTCGCTGTGCGAGACCGCCGGCCTCAACCTCAACCTGAAGGTGCAGGGCGACAACGACCACCACCAGGTCGAGGCGTGCTTCAAGGTGGTGGCGCGCGCGCTGCGCCAGGCCATCCGGCGCGAGGGGTTCGATCTGCCCAGCACGAAGGGATCGCTGTGAGAGGGCCGGCATGAGCGTCGTGCTGGTGGACTCCGGCGGTGCCAACATCGGGTCGGTGCGCTACGCGCTCGAGCGGCTGGGTGTCGATGCGCCCCTCACCGCGGACATCGACACCATCAGGACCGCCGACCGCGTGATCCTGCCCGGTGTCGGCGCTGCGGGCACGGCGATGGCCCACCTGCGCGCGCTGGGCCTGATCGACGTCTTGCGCGCGCTGCCGCAACCGCTGCTGGGTATCTGCCTGGGCATGCAGTTGCTGTTCGAATCCTCGGCCGAAGGCGACGTGGCGTGCCTGGGCCGCATCCCCGCGCGGGTGGAGCCTCTGCCGCCATCGCACGGCGTGCGTGTCCCGCACATGGGCTGGAACCGGCTCCGCCACGGGGCGGACGATCCGCTGCTGGCAGGCGTGGCCGACGGTGCGCAGGCGTACTTCGTGCACGGTTACGCGGCGCCGGTGGGCGATTGGACCGTGGCCGCCAGTACCCACGGTGCGCCGTTCTCGGCCGTGGTCCGCAGCGGACGCTGCTGGGGCGCGCAGTTCCACCCGGAGCGCTCGGGCGACGTCGGTGCGCGTCTGCTACGAAATTTCCTGGAGATACCCGCATGACCCCGGCGAAGTCCGAATTCACCGTCTACCCGGCGATCGACGTGCGCGAGGGCCGCGTGGTGCGCCTGCGCCAGGGCGACTACGCGCAGGAGACCCGATACCCCGATGCGCCGCTGGAAGTTGCGGCGCGGTATGCCCGGGCCGGCGCGCGCTGGCTGCACCTGGTCGACCTCGACGCCGCGCGCGAGGGCGGCTACACATTGGCGCCGCTGCTGCGCGACATCGTTGCCACCACCGGGCTGCAGGTGCAGACCGGGGGCGGCGTGCGCGAAGAGGCGGCCGTCGAGGCGATGCTGGAAGCGGGCGCATCACGCGTGGTGGTCGGGTCTCTGGCCGTACGCGAACCGCCCCTCGTCATCGGGTGGTTGTCGCGCTTCGGCGTCGACCGCATCACCGTGGCGCTGGACGCGCGTCGCGGCGTGGACGGGCACTGGCGACTGCCCGTGGCCGGCTGGACGCAGGGCAGCGGGCTCGAGCTCGACGTGCTGCTGAAGGCCTATGCTGATGCAGGACTGCAACACCTACTGTGCACCGACATCGACCGCGATGGCATGCTGGCCGGACCGAACCTCGAGCTTTACCGGGGGTTGGTGGAGCAGGCGCCGGGCATCGCGATACAGGCCAGCGGCGGCGTGCGCGATGTGGCCGACGTGGGTGCGGCGCGCGAGGCAGGTTGCGGCGGTGCCGTGCTGGGCAAGGCGCTGCTCGACGGCCGGTTCGAGCTGTCGGATGCGCTTGCGCTGGAGGGCGTCAACGTGCCCGCGGACGTGGCGCCATGTTGAGCCGACGCATCATCCCGTGCCTGGACGTGAAGGGCGGCCGTGTGGTCAAGGGCGTGCGCTTCCGCGACCACGTCGACATGGGCGACATCGTCGAACTTGCGCTGCGCTACCGCGACGAGGGCGCCGACGAGCTGGTGTTCTACGACATCGGCGCCAGCCCGGAAGGGCGGCGCGTCGACCGCGACTGGGTCGAACGCGTTGCGCGCGTTCTGGACATCCCGTTCTGCGTCGCGGGCGGCATCCGCAGCGTCGACGACGCGCGCGAGGTACTGCACGCCGGCGCGGACAAGGTGTCGGTCAACAGCCCTGCGCTGGAGCGGCCGGAGCTGATCGACGAGCTGGCGGCGGCATTCGGCGTGCAGTGCATCGTCGCCGGCATCGACAGCCTGCGCGACGACGACGGTCAGTGGCGCGTGCGCCAGTACACCGGCGATCCGTCCCGCACCCAGGCGCTGCCGCGACGAACGCTCGACTGGGTCGTTGAAGTGCAGCAACGTGGGGCGGGCGAAGTGGTACTCAACTGCATGGGCAGCGACGGCGTGCGCGAGGGTTTCGACCTGGAGCAACTGGCAGCGGTGCGCGCGGTGTGCGAGGTCCCGCTTGTGGCTTCCGGCGGCGCCGGTGCGCCGGCGCACTTCGTCGACGTGTTCCGCGAGGCCGACTGCGATGCCGCGCTGGCCGCGAGCGTGTTCCATTCCGGGGTGATCCGGATCCCCGCGCTCAAGCGCGAGCTGCAGGCGGCAGGCGTGGAGGTGCGCGATGTCGGTTGATTCGATCCGGAACGAAGTGGCGGGGCTGGATGCGGACACCCTCGCCTGGGACAAGCAGGGCGGCCTGCTGCCGGCCGTGGTCCAGGACGCGCGCAGCCTGCGGGTACTGATGCTGGGCTACATGGACCGCGCGGCGCTGGCGGCGACCCTCCGCGACGGGCGGGTCACCTTCTTCAGCCGCAGCAAGCAGCGGCTGTGGACCAAGGGCGAGTCGTCCGGCCACGTGCTGGAGCTGGTGGGCATCGAAACCGACTGCGACCGCGACACCCTGCTGGTGCGCGCGATCCCGCACGGGCCCACGTGTCACCTGGAGCGTGCGAGCTGTTTTCCCGAAGCGCCTTCGGACTTCCTGGGGGAGCTGGACGCACTGGTGGCGAGCCGCGAACGCGAACGCCCGGTGGGCAGCTACACCACCTCGCTGTTCGAGGGCGGCGTGCGCCGCTGCGCGCAGAAGGTGGGCGAGGAGGGCGTGGAAACCGCACTGGCGGCGGTGGCGCAGGACGACGCGGCGCTTGTCGGTGAGGCGGCGGACCTGGTGTTCCACCTCATGGTCACGCTACGCGCGCGGGGCTTGTCGCTGGAGGACGTGCGCAGCGAGTTGAAGCGGCGGCATAGCCGTTAGGCGGTTGGCTGAGGAGCACGTGCTCTTGCCGTCATTCCCGCGAAGGCGGGAATCCAAGGGCGTTGCTCCTGCGCGCCACGGACAGTCGCTGCCCAGCCGCACGATCAGGCAACCTGCGTTCGTGGGGCGAAGCCCGGGCGAGACTGGCGTCCGGCGTCAGCGGCAACGGCCAGGGAGCTCCACGTCATGGGCCAGCCGCATCCGGACGGCATAATCCCCCGGCATTCCGGAGGCCGCATGCGCTCGCTGATCCTGCTTATCGCCGTCCTTTCTTTCGCCATTCCCGCACGGGCTGCCGCGCCTCCCGCGGCGGGGTGCGCGGGTGGCACCGTGTTCGAGGATCGCAACGGCAATGGCCGTCCGGACGCAGGTGAGCCCGGGTTGGCAGGCGTCGCCATCTCCGACGGCAGGACGGTCGAACGTACCGACAGCGACGGTCGTTACCGGATGTCGGCTTCGGCGGATCGTCCGTTGTTCCTCCTGAAGCCCGCCACGCATGTGCTGCGCGAGCGGGGGAACGGGCTGCCGGATTACTGGCGGGGCGCCGGCGAAGGGGTGGCGGGTGCGACGGAGGAGAACAGCGCGCCGCAATGCCGGCCCTTCGCCCTGGCGCCGTTCGTGGCATCGCCCGACCGCCGCGAGGCGCTGGATGTCCTCGTGTTCGGCGACCCCCAGGTCAAGTCCGCGGCCGACGTCGGCCATTTCGAGCGCGACATCATCGAACCCCTGATGCAGGACGCCGCCATCGACATGGGGCACCGCTTCGGCCGCTTCCACTTCAAGGGCGTCGCCGCCGACCTGGGCCTGAGCCTGGGCGACATCGTCGATGATGAGCTGTCGCTGTATCCGGATGTGATCGCCGCCACGACACGGTTGGGCGTGCCCTGGCTGCACGCACCCGGCAACCACGACCTCGAGCTGGCGGCAGGCACCGATGCGGCGTCGCTGGCGACGTTCCGCCATCACTTCGGGCCCGACACGTTTGCGTGGGAGGAGCCGGAGGCGACCTTCGTAGTGTTGGACGACGTGGTCCACGTCCCCGGCGCGCGTCCTGCCTACATTGGTGGGCTGCGCGATGACCAGTTCGACTTCCTCGATGCCTACCTGCCCAGCGTTCCGCGCGACCGGTTGCTGGTGCTGGCGCTGCACATCCCGCTGTTCGATACCGGCGGGCGCGAGACGTTCCGGGCCGCCGACCGCGAGCGCCTGTTCGACCTGCTCGCGCAGTTCCCGAAGGTGCTCGTTCTCAGCGCGCACAGCCACGTGCAGCAGCACGTGTGGCACGGCGCGGATGCCGGTTGGCCAGGCACCTCACCGCTGCACGAGTACAACGTCGGCGCCACCTGCGGCGCGTTCTGGTCCGGCGCGCCGGACGATGCGGGCATCCCGGACGCGACCATGGCGGACGGCACGCCGAACGGCTACGCACGCCTGCGCGTCACGAGCGGTGGCGACTACTCGCTGGGCTGGCATCCGGCCCGGCCCCAGGCAGGCGATCCCTCGCGCACGCAGGCCATGCACCTCCATGCCCCCCGCGTGCTGCGCCGGGGCGCATACCCGGCCTGGGGCGTGTACGCCAATGTCTACATGGGCGACGCGGACACCCGCGTGGAGTACCGCGTCGATGGCGGTCCATGGCAGCCGATGCGGCGTGTCGTGCAGCCAGATCCCGCCCTGCTCGCCGAGAACGCACGCGACGACGCCAGCGAAGTATTGCGCGGGTTCGACCGCTCTCCGGAAGCCAAGCAATCTAGCCATCTATGGCGCGGGGCGTTGCCGACCGACCTCGACGCGGGTGCCCACCGCGTGGAGGTCAGGGCGTTCGACCGCTGGCAGGGGGAGCAGCGGGCGGAGGTCGGGTATCGGCTGGACGACTTCGACGAATAACAGCGCGCAAAGTTGAGTGTGCGGAGGCTCGGAGCCCGATGGGCGCGCTTCGGGGGTCAGCGCAGATCAATATCCGCGAACGATTCGACACGCCGGTGGCCGTGCGTGGCATCGCCGGAACGTGGCTCGGGGTAGTCCTCGCGGCGATCGACCAGCACGGTGGCCAGGCCGGCCTCGCGCGCGGCATCGAGTTCTTCGACCACGTCCGACAGGAACAGCACGTCGCCGGCGGGTAGCCCCATCGACTCGACGATGCGGCGGTAGCTGTCGGCCTCGCGCTTGCCGCCGACCTCGGTGTCGAACCAGCCCGAGAACAGGCCGGTCAGGTCGCCGGCATCGCTGTGGCCGAAGAACAGCCGCTGCGCCGGCACGCTCCCCGACGAGTACACGTACAGCGGCAGGCCATCGGCATGCCAGGCGGGCAGGGCCACAGCGGCGTCGGGGTAGAGGTGTGCGGTGAAATCCGCGCCCTTGTACCCGTCCGCCCACACCATGCCCTGCAGCGCCTTGAGCGCGGTGTGCTTGCGGTCCTCGTCGATCCAGCCCTGCAACACCTCGACGACCATCGCGTCGTCGCACATGCCGCCGTTCTCGCTGGCCACCACGTCCAGCCACTTGCGAACCGCCGGCTCGCGGCCGCGACGGGCGACGAAGCCGGGCAGGGCGCGGCGGGCATAGGGAAACAGGACGTCCTTGACGAACGAAATGCTGCTGGTGGTGCCTTCGATGTCGGTCAGGATTGCCTTGGGCATGGGTCCGTACGTGCAGGAGCGGCTTCAGCCGCGATGGATGTGGAGTGCGTCGTCTGGCGCAGGAGCCCGGGCGGGCGCGATCGCGGCTGAAGCCGCGCCTGCAGCCAGCGCGTCAGCGCGCCTGGCCCTTCTCGTAGCGCGGGAAGCGCTGGGCGATGTCGGTGCCGGTGAAGTGGCCGACCCAGCCGTCGGGCTCGGTGAAGAAGCGTATGGCGACGAAGCTGGGCTCGGGGCCCATGTCGAACCAGTGCGTGGTGCCGTCGGGCACCGCGATCAGATCGCCCTGTTCGCAGGTGACCTCATAGACCTTCTCGCCCACGTGCAGGGTGAACAGTCCCGAGCCCGCGACGAAGAACCGGACCTCGTCCTCCTTGTGGAAATGCTCGTCGAGGAACTTGCGCCGCATTTCCGCCCGGTTGGGGTTGTCCGGGGCGATGCTGACCACGTCGACCGTCTTGAACCCGCGCTCGGACACCAGCCGATCGATGTCGGACCGGTAGGCTTCCATGATCGCCTCGGGCGTGTCGCCGGGCTGGACGGGCTGGCTGGCCTCCCACTGCTCGAACCCCACGCCGATGCGTGCCAGCTCGCGTGCCATCTCGGCGTGGTCGGCGGTCGTCAGCTCGGGGGCGTCGTGTTGGTTCTCGTGGAAAATGCGCAGGCGGCTCATCGGTGGCTCCGGGGTTGCAGGCTCAGCAGTTGCAGCTCGCAGCCGAGCAGGAATTCGAAGGCTTCGAGGTGGCGGCGCGCTTCGGCAATGTCGCGGCCCCAGGCGTACAGGCCATGGCCGTCGATCAGGTAGCCCCACATGCACTGGCGGTCGAGCAGGGCATCGACCTGCGCGGCCAGCGTGTGCATGTCCTGGCTGTTGGGCAGCACCGGCAGCTCTACTTCGGTCTCATGGGTGGTGTTGCCCGCGAAGGCTTTCAACAGCTCGTAGCCCTCCAGGTGCACGTGGCCGGCCCCGGCGTACAGGCGCGAGGCCACGGTCTGCGTCTGCGAATGCGTATGCAGCACGCAGCCGATCTCGGGGAAGCGCTTGTACAGCTGCGTGTGCAGCAGCGTCTCGGCCGAGGACTTCTGGTCGGTGGCGACCGGCTGGCCGTCCAGGTCGACGACCATGATGTCGCCTTCGGTCAGGCGGCCCTTGTCGCGGCCCGACACGGTGATGGCGACGTGCGCATCGTCCATGCGTCGCGAGAAGTTGCTGCTGGTGGCCGGTGTCCAGCCGCGCTCGGCCAACTCGCGCACGTTGACGATGATTTCGCCGGCGCAGTGGACCAGCCGTTGCGGATCGTAGGGGAGGGGGGCGTTCATGCCACGAGTTTAGAACACCCGTGCCGGCATCGCGGCCCCCGCAATGTCCCGGGACGGCACAGGGGCGGCAACGAAAAACGGCGCGGATATCCGCGCCGTTTCCCGGGGATCCTCTACGCGCCGCCTCAGGCCGCAGTCGACACCTGGCGTCGGCCGAACATGCGGAACAGGCCCCAGGCGATGGCCATGGCGATGCCCGCCCCGAGCAGCATCGTCAGGGTTGTTGACGCCAGCAGCAGGCCGCATGCGACCAGCGCACCGATGCCGAGCAGGCGGTCCCGCATCCCGGGCCGGCGCTGCTTGGTGCCGACGACCAGGCTGAGGCCCGCCGCGGCGTAGGCCAGCACGACCAGGTTCACCACGACGCCGATGATCAGCCCGAACTGCTCGGAGACGTTGGGCGAGAGCGTGAGGAACGCGATGACGCTCATCGCCGAGGCGATGATCAGCAGGCCCCAAGCGGCGGCACCGCGCGAGTTGAGCCGGCCGAACACGCCCGGCAGGTAGCCGTGCTGCGCGGCGCGGGCGCCGGTTTCGCCCGTCACCAGCATCCAGCCACCCAGCGTGCCGGTGGCCTTGAGCGCGGCAGCCGCGGCGATCGCGAGCGCTGCCCACGGCCCGAAGATTTCGGCCGCGACGAGGGCGAAGGGTGCGCTGGACTCGGCCAGTTGCTGCGCCGGGACGATACCCATCACCAGCACGGACGACACGATGTAGACGACACCGGCGATGAGGATGCCGCCGACCGTTGCGATCGGGACGTCGCGGTCCGGGTCGCGCACGAGGCCGGCGATCATCGCGCCGGTCTCCAGGCCAACGAACGCCCAGAAGATCGCCCCCAGCGAGCCGAACACCACGCCCGCGTCGGACTGGCCGGACACGTTCCATGCCGCGTCGTAGATGCCGCGGTCGAAGTGCCCCCAGCCGAACAGCAGCACGACGGCCACCGGCGCAAGCCCGAACACCACGCACAGCGACTGGAACTTGGCCACCGGCTTGGGGCCCATCAGGTTGACCGCGAACATCAGCCAGATCAGCGCGATCTGGCCGCCGACCTGCACCATCGGGTTGCCGCCATCCAGCGGCAGCAGCATGACGAGGTAGCCGAATGCCGCCACCGCGATGGCGTTGTTGCCGATCCATGACGACGCCCAGTACAGCGATGTCGCCAGGAAGCTGGCATCACGGCCCAGCGAGGGGCGGACGTAGTCGTCGGCCGACTGCAGGTCGGGGTACTCGCGGGCCAGCCGCGCGAACGCACCGCCCAGTACCAGCGCCAGCGCGGTGCCGACGATCCAGCTGAACACCGTGACGGCGCCGGCCGTGGCCAGGGTGGCGGGCAGCAGGAAGAACCCGGAGCCGATCATGTTGTTGGCCACCACGAAGGTGGCCAACACCGGCCCGATCTTGCGGACGGTCATCGACAAGGCCTCAGCGACCGTGGCGCAGCTTGCTGTGGCGGTAGCCGTAGCCGAAGTAGATCAGCATGCCGATGGCCGTCCAGCCCAGGAACAGGAACCAGTACTCCATGAACGGCTGCGCGAACAGGTACAGGCACGACACCACGCCCAGCGGACACACCACGATCGCCAGCGGCACGCGGAACGGGCGGTGCAGGCCCGGCTTGGTGTAGCGCAGGATCAGCACGCCGGCGCAGACGGTCGCGAACGCCAGCAGCGTGCCCATCGACACCATCTCGCCCAGCAGGCCGATCGGCAGGAAGCCCGCGAGCGTAGCGGCGATGACGCCGACGATGACCGTGCCCACGTAAGGCGTGTGGTACTTCGGATGCACCTTGCCGAAGATCTTCGGCAGCAGGCCGTCGCGCGACATCGAATAGAAGATGCGCGGCTGCGCCATCAGCATCACCAGGATGACGGACGACAGGCCGGCGATGGCGGCGATCTCCACCAGCGTCTTGAGCCACAGCAGGCTCGGGTACGCCTCCAGCGCGGTCGCTACCGGCTTGGGCGTGCCCAGCTGGCTGTAGGGCAGCATGCCGGTCAGCACGGCGCACATGGCGATGTAGATGATGGTGCAGATCGCCAGCGAACCGAGGATGCCGATGGGCATGTCGCGCTGCGGGTTCTTGGCCTCGCCGGCAGCCGTCGACACCGCATCGAAGCCGATGTAGGCGAAGAACACGATCGCTGCGGCGCGCATCACGCCATCCACGCCGAAGCGTCCCGGGCCTTCGTTCTCCGGGATGAAGGGCACCCAGTTGGCCGGGTCGATGTAGGCGATGCCGAAGCCGATGAACAGCAGGATCACGGTGATCTTGATCGCCACGACGATCGCATTGGCGGCCGCCGACTGGGTGATGCCGACATAGCCGATGCCGGTGACCAGCGCGACGATGAACACCGCCGGCAGGTTGAGGATCGCGCCGGTGCGCGTGAATGCACCTTCGGCGAAGGTGAGCGGCGCGGTCGCGAACAGGTCGGGTATCGGCATGCCCAGCGTGCCGAGGAAACTGTTGAGGTACCCCGACCAGCCCACCGCGACGGTGGAGGCCGCGAACAGGTACTCCAGCACCAGGCACCAGCCGATGAACCAGGCGACGAATTCCCCCAGCGTTGCGTAGGAGTAGGAGTAGGCACTGCCCGAGACCGGCATCATCGCGGAGAACTCGGCGTAGCAAAGGCCGGCGAACGCACACGCGATGCCCGCCAGGATGAAGCTCAGCATGATCGCGGGGCCGGCGTGCTCGGCCGCGGCCTGTCCGGTCAGTACGAAGATGCCTGCGCCGATCACCGCGCCTACGCCCAGCATCATCAGCTGGGTGCCGGTCAGGGTGCGCTTGAGCGTGGCCTCGCCCTCCAGGCTGCCCTCGAAGGGTTCGCCCGCGTCGACGTGGCCCGCCGGCTCGACCGGCTTGGTGATGAACAGGTTCTTGAACATCCGGATCCCCAAAAAATAGATGTGTCGGCGAAGGTGCGGCGCGGACACGTGGGCGACGGCGCGATTGCGCGGGCCCACGAGCGGCGGGCCACCTTACCCCAGCCGTGAAAGCAGCGGCAAGACGCGCTGTGAGGGGTGCGGGCAGGGCACAATCGCGTCCCTGTTCCGTTCGCCCCCGCATTGCTGCACATGCACAATTCCGACGCCGCCCGCTCCGCTCCCCTGCATGCCGAACTGGACCGGTACGTCGCCCGCTGGCCGGATGAAGGGGAGACGGTCGGGCACTTCGCGGCCCTGCTCGGGGACGGAGTCGACCCGTTCGTCCGGGATCGACTGGCCGGCCATTTCACGGCCTCGGCCTGGCTCGTGTCGCGTTGCGGACAGCGCGTGCTGATGACCCACCACCGCAAGCTGCAGCGGTGGCTGCAGCTCGGTGGCCACGCGGACGGCGACCGCGACCTGGCGCAGGTCGCATTGCGGGAAGCGCAGGAGGAGTCGGGGCTGCCCGGTCTGACGGTCGAGCCGGGCCTGTTCGACCTGGACCGCCACTGGATCCCCGAGCGCGGCGACGTGCCCGGGCATTGGCACTACGACGCACGCTATGTCGTGCGCGCCGGAGACGACGAGCGCTACACCGTCAGCGACGAGTCGCTCGCGCTGGCATGGGTCGACATCGACACGGTACTGGCCGATCCCGCCAGCGACGCGTCGCTCCGGCGGATGGCGCTCAAGTGGCAGGTGGCGCGTCCGCGCTGACCCCGCCACGGCGCCGCCTGCGCCAGATGTCCATGTGGCGCATCACGCGCGACGCGCTCAGGCCATGCAGCAGGATCGACATCAGCACGACCAGCGTCACGATCGCCCACAGCCGTTCGCGTTCGGCGAATTCGGCGTGGTTGAACGCGAACATCAGGTAGTAGAACGAACCGATGCCGCGGATGCCGAACACCGCGACCACCCAGCGCTCGCGCCCGCTCAACCGGCTGCGTGACAGCGACAGCCAGCCAGAGAGTGGCCGCACCACGAGCACGAACCCCACGGCGAACAGCCAGTCGACCGGCTGCAGCGGATCGAGGATGCCGATGGTCAGCGTGCCGCCCAGCACGATCAGCAGCAGCGCCGTCAGCAGGCGCTCGACCTGGTCGGCGAACTGGTTCAGCACGCCGTGGTACTCGTGCGTGCGCTCGTAGTGGCGGATGACCAGCCCCGCGACGAATACCGCCAGGAATCCGTAGCCGTGCACCAGTTCCGTCACGCCGTACACGAACAGCGTGATCGCCAGCGCGGCCAGCCCGTCGCTGGTGCGCGACAGGTTGGCGCCCTTCGCAGCGCGGAATATCAGGTGCATCAGCCCGTAGCCCAGGCCCCAGCCCATCAGCGCGCCGGCCAGCAGGCGCCACACGACGTCCAGCCACAGCCAGTGGAGCAGCCAGCCCGGCTCGGCGTCGCCCGCCGCCGCCACCGCGATGGCGATCGCGAGCCAGACGAAGGGGAACGCCAGGCCGTCGTTGAGGCCGGCCTCCGAGGTGAGGGTGAAGCGGATCGGGTCTTCTTCGCCTTCGCCCGGACCGCCCACCTGCACGTCCGACGCCAGCACCGGATCGGTGGGTGCGAGCACCGCGCCCAGCAGCACGGCAGACGCCAGCCCGAGGCCCAGCAGGTGCTGGCCGAGCCAGGCCGCCGCCACGATGCACAGGGGCATCGTCAACAGCAGCAGGCGCCAGGTCGGCGCCCAGGTCCGCCAGTTGAACGGGGTGTCGATGCGCAGGCCTGCGCCTGCCAGGGCCACGATCACGACCAGCTCGGTCAGCTGCTCGGCGAGTTCGCTGTAGCGGAACGGGTCCGGGCGTGGCACCTGCACCGGCAATGCGTACAACGCGAACCCGAGCATCACGTAGGCGATCGGGAACGTGACCGGGTGCCGCTTGAGCAGGTGCGGCAGTATCGTCGCGCCGATCAGTGCCAGGCCGACCAGGGCCAGGAGCAGCTTGTAGGCATCCATCCGGGCGACCGTTGCGGGAGCGGGCGCGCAGTGTCCTCAGTCGCGCGTGAGTGCGGTGCCACGGCGGCGGGCCGTGGCACCGCGTGCAGCCCTGCCAGCGCGGATCAGTCGGCGCGGCCGGCGAACTCGCCCGTGGTGGTGTTGACCAGCACGCGCTCGCCGGTGCCGATGTATTCCGGGACCATGATTTCCAGCCCGGTCGACAGGCGCGCCGGCTTGGGTCGCTTGGTCGCAGTGCCGCCCTTCAGCTCCGGCGGTGTCTCGACCACTTCGATCGCCACGCTCTGCGGCAACTGCAGCGCCACCGGCTGATCGTCGATGATCTGCACGTAGCAGCCGGTCAGGTCGGGGATGACGTAGCCGGCGTCGTCACCGATGGCGTCGGCGTCCAGGGTGTAGGGCGTGTAGTCCTCGTCGTCCAGGAACACGAATGCCTCGCCGTCCTTGTACGAAAACGTCGCCTGGCGGCGGCTGAGTTCGACTTCCTTGAGCTCGTCGTCGCCGCCCACGCTGAGGTCGTACTTCTGCCCGCCCGGCACCGAGTACATGGTGAAGCGGTACTTGACGTTGCCGCCACGGCCCTGCGGCGAGCTGCGCTCGATGTCCCGCACCTGGTAGACGGTACCGTTGTGTTCGACCACGTTTCCTTTCTTGACGTCGTAGGCTTTCATGCGTTGTCCGGTGGGTCTGTATTTTTTGTAGGAGCGGCTTCAGCCGCGAACGGATATCGGCGCGGGCGGCCCGGCTGGAGATCGCGGCTGAAGCCGCTCCTACAGGGGCTGTGAGCGCTTATTTGGGTGCCAACCGAGTGGCGCCGTCCAGGCGGATGGTCTCGCCGTTGAGGTAGCGGTTGCCGAGGATGTAGGCGACCAGGTCGGCGAACTCCTCCGGCCGGCCCAGGCGCGACGGGAACGGGATGGAGGCCGACAGCGACTTCTGCACGTCGTCGGGCATGCCATCGACCATCGGCGTCCAGAAGATGCCCGGCGCCACCGTCATGACGCGGATGCCGAAGCGCGACAGCTCGCGCGCCATCGGCAGCGTCATGCCGACCACGCCGCCCTTGCTGGCCGAGTACGCGGCCTGGCCGATCTGGCCTTCGTAGGCGGCCACCGATGCGGTGTTGACGATCACGCCGCGCTCGCCGTCCTCGCCCGCGTCGTTGTGCTGCATCACCTCGGCCGCGGCCTTGGCGACGTTGAAGCTGCCGACCAGGTTGACCATGACGGTCGTCTGGAACTGTCCGAGCTTCATCGAGCCCTCGCGACCGAGCACGCGGCCCGCGCCCAGGATGCCGGCGCAGTTGATCGCGGCATTCAGGCCGCCGAGGAAGTCCTTCGCGGCAGCGACGTTGGCGGCCACGCCGGCTTCGTCGGTGACGTCGGTCTTGAAGTAGCGGGCGTTGGCATCGCCCAGCGCGGCCACGGCGGCCGCGCCCTTCTCGTCGTTGACGTCGAACAGGGCGACCTTGCCGCCCTGGGCGACCAGGTGCTGGGCGACGGCCAGGCCCAGGCCGGACACGCCACCGGTGACGATCGCGCGGGTATCGGAAAGCTGCATGGGGGAATCCTGCGGACGGAAAGGCGCGATTTTAGCGTGGCAGCCGGGGTGGCGTGGCGGGCAGCGTTCGTAGGAGCGGCTTCAGCCGCGATCACCAGACGGGTCACTCGCGCTGACTCACGATCGCGGCTGAAGCCGCTCCTACAAAGTCGCGATGTCGCGTGCCGTGCCCTCGGTCGCGACTCACGTCGCTCCTACAATGGGGCGTCACCCGTGCGCGGCGGCGCGGAGCCTGAGGAACCGCTTTTGCAGCTCGCCCGGCATCAGGCCCGGCGCGAACAGGAAGCCCTGGCCGATATCCACGCCCAGCTTCAACAGGAAGGCGCGCTGCGCCTCCGTCTCCACGCCTTCGGCGACGACGCCCAGGCCCAGGCTGTCGGCGATGCCGGTCACCGCCTGGCACACCGCGACATCCGACTGGTTGCCCGGCACGCCCTGCACGAACAACTGGCTCAGCTTGAGTCCATGGATCGGCAGGCGGCGCAGGTAGTTGAGCGCGCTGTAGCCCTCGCCGAAATCGTCGATGGTCAGCATCACCCCCAACTCGCGCAGCTCGGCAAAGGTGCGCAGCGTGTCGGGCTCGTCCTCGATGAGGACACGCTCGGTGAACTCCAGTTCCAGTGCCGTGCCCGGCAGGCCGGATTCGGCCAGTGCCTGGCGCACGTTGCGGGCCAGGTCCTCGCCGAGGAACTGCCGATAGGAGACGTTGACCGCGACGCGCTCGATGGGCACGCCGTGTTCCTGCCAGCGGCGCAGCTGCATGCACGCCTGGGCCATGACCCACGTGCCGATGCCGACGATGTCGCCGGTGGATTCGGCGTGGTCGATGAAGTGGTCTGGACGCATCTCGCCCAGGGAGGCGTTGCGCCAGCGGATGAGGGCCTCGGCGGCGACCAGCTTGCCGGAGGCCAGCTCGACCTGCGGCTGGTAGACGAGGTGGAACTCCTCGTTCTGCACCGCGCGCCGCAGGTGGGTCTCAAGTTGCAGCCGGTGCAGCTGCTGCTCGGCCAGTTCGCTGGTGAAGCCCTGGAACGCGTTGCGGCCACGGCGCTTGCTGCTGTACATCGCCACGTCCGCCGACTGGATCAGGTGCTGCGAACTCACGCCGTCGGCTGGCGCACGCGCGATACCGATACTGGCGGTGATGCTGAACTCCTCGCCGTCCAGTCGGAAGCTGGCGCCGAACTCGCGCAGGATCGCCTCGGCCAGCCGCTCGGGGCGGTCGGGATCGTCGCCGGTGGTGCAGATCACGAGGAACTCGTCGCCACCGAAGCGGGCGATCAGCGCCTCGGTGCCGACCGCGGTCTGGATGCGCCGCGCGGCCGACGCCAGCAGGCGGTCGCCGGCGGCATGGCCAAGCACGTCGTTGACGATCTTGAAGCGGTCCAGGTCGATGTAGAGCACCGCCAGGTCCAGCTGCTGCGGGTCGGAAAGGCGGGCATCCAACTCGTACAGGGCGGCGTCGCGGTTGAGCAGGCCGGTGAGCGGGTCGGTGCGCGCCTGCACGCGAAGGGTTTCCTCGGACTGCTTGCGTTCGGTGATGTCCTGCAACGTGCCGGTCAGGCGGGAGGTCAGCAGGTCACCGGCTTCGATCTCGCCGATCAGCCGTACCCAGAACGGCTGGCCGCTGCCTCGCATGCCCTGGATGTCGAGGTTGAGCGCGCGGCCGGTGGCCATGGTGCGGTCGAGTGCATCGCGCACCGCCTGGCGGTCGCCGGGACGGAAGCAGCCCAGCAGGCCTTCGATGGAATCGGGCGCCGGGTAGCAGCCCAGGATGCGCTGCGCTTCATCTGTGAGGTAGAGGTGGTCGCGCGCGGTTTCCCATTCCCAGCCGCCGATGTGCGCCAGCGACTGCGCGCGGTCGAACAGCGCGCTGTCGCGCTTGAGCGCGGTGACGTCGGAGAACAGCGTCAGCACCTGCTTCGGCCGGTTGGCCCCGGCCGGGAACTGCGGCACCGCGGTCACCGAGAGCCACGACAGCTGTTGGCGTTGTCGGTCGAAATAGCCCAGCGTCGCCTCGACGTTGCGGCCCCAACGCAGGGCGCGCTGCTGCGGCAACTGCTCGTTGGGCAGCTCGCGGCCGTGTTCGTCGATCACCCGCCACCGGCCCGAGCGCAGCTCGTCGTTGATGCGCTGGCCCTCGCCGATGCCGAACAGCCGCATCGCGGCGATGTTGGCGTGCAGTACGCGGCCACCCGTGTCCTGCACCAGGATCGCGCGGTCGATGGTTTCCATCAGCTCGCGGTAGCGCCATTCGGCATCGCGGCGCCCGCTGAGGTCGCGGGCGACGGCGACGATGCAGTTGCGACCGTCGTGCACGAAGCCGGCCGAGTGCACCTCCACCGGGAAGCGGCTGCCGTCGCCGCGCATGTTGGTGACTTCTATGACGTAGGTCTGGCCGCGGTTGAGCTTTTCCCACACCGGGTTGAGGTGGTCGTGCGGCAACTCCGGGTTGAGTACGTGGATCGGCTGGCCGACGATTTCCTCGCGCGGGCGCCGGTACGCAGCCAGGCCGGCCTTGTTTAGGTCCAGGACGGTGCCGGTCTCGTCGAGGATGCTGACCGGGTCCGGTACCGCGTCGAACAGGGCGTGGTAGCGCAGTCGCGCGGTCTGGGCGTCCAGCGCGGAGGCGCGCAATGCATCGCAGGCCTGCCGCAACAGGACGCGTGTTGCGTCCGGCAGGTCGTTGGCCTCGCATGCCGCCTCGAGCGCCGCCAGCGTTACGGCCGCGTCCGCCGCTTCGGGCGGGCGGGGCAGGCCGGGCGCGGGCGGCCTGGCGGTCATGACACCGCGAGCGCCCGTCCGGCCTTGCTGCCGGTCTCGCGGCCCAACCGCGATGCGAGCCAACGGCCGGTCTCGGCCAGCGCCGGCAGGTCGACGCCGGTCTCGATGCCCAGGCCATGCAGCATGTAGACCACGTCCTCGCTGGCGACGTTGCCGCTGGCGCCCTTGGCGTACGGGCATCCGCCCGCGCCCGACACGGCCGAATCGACCACCGACACGCCTTCCTCCAGGCACGCCAGGATGTTGGCCAGTGCCTGGCCGTAGGTGTCGTGGAAGTGGATGGCCAGCGCCGGCATGGGCACGGCTTCGCTCACGGCCCGCAGCATCGCGCGCGCCCTGGCCGGGGTGCCCACGCCGATGGTGTCCCCCAATGAGATTTCGTAGCAGCCCATCAAGTGCAGTTCACGTGCAACGCGGACCACGTCGGCCACCGGCACCTCACCCTGGTAGGGACAACCCAGCACGGTGGACACGTAGCCGCGCACCGCCACGCCGTCGGCGCGGGCCCGCTCGATGACGGGCGCGAAGCGCGCCAGCGACTCGTCGATCCCGGCATTGATGTTCTTGCGGTTGAAGGCCTCCGACGCCGCGGTGAACACCGCGACCTCGTCCACGCCCACCGCGCGGGCGCGTTCGTAGCCCTGCAGGTTGGGCACCAGCACCGGGTAGCGCACGCCCGGACGCCGCGTGATGCCGCTGAAGACTTCCGCGGCGTCGGCCAGTTGCGGCACCCACTTGGGGCTGACGAAGCTGGTCGCCTCGATGGACTGCAGGCCGGTCGCCGACAGCCTGTCGATGAGTTCGATCTTGTCGGCGGTGGGGATTAGCGCCTTCTCGTTCTGCAGGCCGTCGCGGGGACCGACCTCGACGATGCGCACGCGGTCGGGCAGGGCGCTCATGCGTCCTCCAGCACCACCAGCACCGCGTCGGCCTCGACGAAGTCCCCGGCCTGCGCGCGCACCTCTGCGACGGTGCCGTCGCGCGGCGCCTTGAGGCTGAGCTCCATTTTCATGGCCTCGATCACCATGACCTCCTGGCCGGCCTGCACGGTGTCGCCGCTGGCGGCGCGGGTAACCACGACCCGGCCCGGCATCGGCGCGGTGACGCGGTCGGCGCCCGCGGCGGCCGCACCGCCTTCGTGACGATACATCGCCTGCGGCACCAGCCGCAGCCGGCGCTCGCCATCGTGCAGGCTGAATACGCGGCCGCGCTCCAGCACGCGGAAGCGCCGGCCGGTTCCGTCGATCCGCAGGCTCAGCGTGTCCCCGTCCAGACGCGCGCCTTCGACGACATGCGTGGTGACGCCCGATTCGATCCGGTATTCGCCGCCGCTGCCGTGTGCGTCCAGTTCGATCCGGGAGTCGCGATGCCCGAAGGCCAGGCTGCGATGCCCCGCATGGCCCAGCCGCCAGCCATCGGCGATGGCCCACGGCGAACCGGGGTCGCTCGAGTGCGAGGCGTGCTCGCGGCTCTCGCTTTCCTGCACCAGCAGCCGGGCGACCGCGGTGGCGGCGACCAGCACCGGATCGGGCTCGGCGTCGTGCAGGAATTCGTCCAGGTGGCGGTCGAGGTAGCCGGTGTCGATCGTGCCCTCGACCACGGTCGGGTGGCGGGCGAGCGCCTCCAGGAAGCCGATGTTCGATTTCGGTCCGTCGATCTCGCATTGCGCCAGCGCGTCGCGCAGGCGGGCCAGTGCCCCGGGCCGGTCGGCGGCGTGCACGATCAGCTTGGCGATCATCGGGTCGTAGAAGATCGTGACGGTATCGCCTTCGACCACGCCCGAATCGACGCGGATGCCGTCGCCGTTGGCGGGCAGGCGCAGCCGCTCCAGCCGGCCCGAACCGGGCAGGAAGCCGGCCTCCGGGTCTTCCGCGTACAGGCGGACCTCGATGGCATGCCCCTGCTGTTGCACGTCGTCCTGAGCGAGCGGCAGCGGTTCACCCGCGGCGACGCGTAGCTGCAGTTCGACCAGGTCCAGGCCGGTCACGCATTCGGTCACCGGGTGCTCGACCTGCAGGCGCGTGTTGATCTCCATGAAGTAGAAGCGGCCGTCCTGGCCGACGATGAACTCCACGGTGCCGGCGTTGACGTAGTCGATCGCGCGCGCGGCCAGCACCGCCGCTTCGCCCATCGCACTGCGCAGCCCGGCCGTCAGGAACGGCGAGGGCGCCTCCTCCAGCACCTTCTGGTAGCGGCGCTGCGCCGAGCACTCGCGCTCGTTGAGATGGAGGACGTGGCCGTGGCTGTCACCGAACACCTGGATCTCGATGTGGCGCGGGCGCTCGACATAGCGCTCCAGCAGCACGCGGTCGCGGCCGAAGGCGTTCTTCGCCTCGCGCTGGCAGCTCTCCAGCGCAGCGGCGAAGTCGCCCGGCTCGCGCACGATGCGCATGCCCTTGCCGCCGCCGCCGTGCGCGGCCTTGATCATCAGCGGGTAGCCGATGGCATCGGCCTCGGCCTGCAGGCGCGCGGGGTCCTGGTCTTCGCCGGTGTACCCCGGCACGACCGGCACGCCGGCCGCCTGCATCAGTTCCTTGGCGCCGGCCTTGCTGCCCATCTTCCGCATCGAGGCGGCCTTCGGGCCGATAAAGACCAGGCCCGCCGCCTCCACCGCGTCGGCGAAGTCGGCGTTCTCGCTGAGGAAGCCGTAGCCGGGGTGGATGGCCTGCGCGCCGCTTTGCTGCGCGACCTCGATGATCGCCTCGCCCCGCAGGTAACTATCGGCCGGCTGCGGCCCGCCGATCGGGTAGGCCTCGTCGGCCTGGCGCACGTGCTGCGCGCCGGCGTCGGCCTCGGAGTACACGGCAACGGTACGGATGCCGAGCCGACGGCAGGTGCGGATCACCCGGCAGGCGATTTCGCCGCGGTTGGCGATGAGGATCTTGTTGAACATTGCGTTTCCGGCTGTCTGCTCCCTCCCCTTCAAGGGGAGGGCCGGGGAGGGGATGGGTCCATGCCGATCAGGGCCAGCACCCGGTGGATCTCGTGCAGGACATCGTTCGTCCGCATCAGTACATCATGATTCCAGAATCGCAGGACCGTGAACCCCGCGGCGACCAGGCGCCGGTCGCGCTCGGCGTCCTGGGTGGAGTCGGCGTGCTGGCCACCATCGACTTCGACCACCAACCGGCGCTCCGTGCAGGCGAAATCCAGGATGTAGCAGTCGAACGGGTGTTGGCGGCGGAATTTGCAGCCTTGCAGCTGACGGCCGCGCAGGTGTTGCCAGAGCTTTCGTTCGGCATCCGTGGGCGCGCAACGCAGGCGCCGTTGCAGCTTGGTGTCGAGGACGCGGCGATTCGTTTGACCTTGCATGGATTCCTCCTTGAATCCGGGTGGGGTGCTTCGCACGTTCAGCGGCGTGGTGTTATTGGCGACCTGGACTTGCGGCCTGCAACCCATCCCCGCCCAACCCTCCCCTTGAAGGGGAGGGCTTTGAGGCAGGCCCGGAAGGGGAGGGCTTTCGCGCGAGTTGACTCATCCCACCCAAGCCGGCTTGCGCTTCTCCAGGAACGCCGACAATCCCTCCTGGCCTTCGGCGGACACACGTAGGCGGGCGATGAGTGCGGCGTTGTCGCGGTCGTGGCGGTCGCGATCGCTGTGGGCGGCGACATCGCGGACCAGCGACTTGGCGTGGGTGGCGGCGACCGGTCCGGCCTTGAGCAGCAGGTCGACCTGGCGCTGGATGGCAGCGTCCAACGCATCCGCGTCCACCGCCTCGTGCAGCAGGCCGATGCGGGCGGCCTCGTCGGCATCAAACATCTCGGCGGTCGCGAACCAGCGCCGCGCCTGCCGCGCGCCGATCGCGTCGATGACATAGGGCGAGATCACCGCCGGCAGCAGCCCCAGCTTGCTTTCGGTCAGGCCGAACTTCGCGCCCTTCGCGCCGATGGCGATGTCGCAGCAGGCCACCAGGCCCACACCGCCCCCGAACGCCGCGCCGTGCACGCGCGCGATGGTCGGCTTGGGCAGCTCGTCCAAGGTGCGCATCAGGCGTGCCAGCGCCAGTGCGTCGTCGCGGTTCTCCTGCTCGCTGGCGGCGGCCATGCCGCGCATCCAGTTGAGGTCGGCGCCAGCCGAGAACGACGCGCCTTCCCCTTCCAGCACCACCACGCGCACGTCCTCGTCGTCGGCCACGCCCGACAGCGCACCGGTCAAGGCGGCGATCAAGGTGGCGTCGAATGCGTTGTGCAGCTCGGGGCGGTTGAGGCGGAGGCGGGCGACGGGGCCCTCGCGCAGGTGCAGCAGCGGGTGGGTCATGGCGGCGGCCGTGAAGGGCAGGGCGGGCATGATAGCCGGTGGCTTCCGGCACACCGGCCGCGCGCGCGCCCGATGCTAGAATGAGAACAATTCCTATTTGGCGGATGCGTGCCTTGAAGCTCACCGAACTGCCGCGGCGGGCCGCCGCCCTGGTGGAGGCCGTCGACGACCTCATGCCCAACGACGCCATTGCCCGCCGCCTGCGCGAGCTGGGCTTCGTCAACGGCGAGCGGGTGGAGGTCATGGCGGCGGGCCCGTTCTCGGCCGAGCCGCTGCTGGTGCAGGTCGGTTACACCCGTTTCGCGCTGCGCCGCGCCGAAGCCGCGCGCGTGCGCGTCGTGCCGGAGGCCGCATGAGCGCCGCAACCGCCACGGCAGCCCTCAGGCTGGCGCTGGTCGGCAGCCCCAACTGCGGCAAGACCGCGCTGTTCAACCAGCTCACCGGCAGCCGCCAGAAGGTGGCCAACTACGCCGGCGTCACCGTGGAGCGCAAGGAGGGGCGGTTCCACGCCCCCTCGGGCCGCGAGTACGCACTGCTGGACCTGCCCGGTGCCTACAGCCTGGATGCGGCCAGCCTGGACGAGGCGGTGACCCGCGACGTATGCCGCGGCTTCTACCCGGGCGAGCCCACGCCCGACGTGCTGGTGTGCGTGGTCGATGCGACCAACCTGCGCCTGCACCTGCGCTTTGCACTGGAAGTGCGTGAACTCGCGCGCCAGGTCGGCCGGCCGATGGTGCTGGCGGTCAACATGATGGATGCCGCGCAACGCCGCGGCATCGCCGTGGACCTGGGCGTGCTCGAGGCCGAGCTGGGCGTGCCCGTGGTGCCCACGGTTGCCGTCCGCCACGACGGCGCCGCCGAACTGGTTGGCGCGCTGGACCGCACCGTGCAGCATCCGCAGCCGCCGCGCGCAGGGCTCATCGATGCGTCGCCCGCAGGTGATGCACTGCATGCCGAAACCCGGCGCCTGCTGGCGCTGGCGGTCGACATGCCCCGCCGCACGGCGAAGGTGGACGACACGCTGGACCGTTTGCTGCTGCATCCGGCGCTGGGCCTGCTGTCGCTGGCGGTGGTGATGTTCCTGATCTTCCAGGCGGTGTACGCGTGGGCCACGCCGGTCATGGACCTGATCGACGCCGGCACGGTGTGGCTGGGCGAAGCCGTCGGTGGCGCGTTGCCGGAAGGCCCGCTCAACAGCCTTCTGGTGGACGGCATCATCGCGGGCCTGGGCGGGGTGATCATCTTCCTGCCGCAGATCGTCATTCTCTTCGCCTTCATCCTCGCGCTGGAGGAGTCCGGCTACCTGCCGCGCGCGGCATTCCTGCTGGACCGCTTGATGGCCGGGGCCGGCCTATCGGGTCGCTCGTTCATCCCGCTGCTGTCGAGCTTCGCCTGCGCGATCCCCGGGATCATGGCGACGCGGTCGATCCAGGACCCGCGCGACCGGCTGGCGACGATCATGGTCGCGCCGCTGATGACGTGCTCGGCGCGCTTGCCCGTATACGCGCTGCTGATCGGCGCCTTTATCCCCGCGCAGTCGGTCGGCATCTTCAACCTGCAGGGGCTGGTGCTGTTCGCGCTGTACGCGGCGGGCATCCTCAGCGCGCTGGTCGTGGCGTGGATCATGAAGAAGTGGCGGCGCGACAAGAGCGAGCACGCGCTGATGCTGGAACTGCCGTCCTACCGCCTGCCGCACCCGCGCGACCTGCTGATCGGGCTGTGGGAGCGCGCCTGGATTTTCCTGCGCCGCGTCGGCGGCATCATCCTGGCGCTGACGGTGCTGCTGTGGTTCCTGCTGTCGTTCCCCGGCGCACCCGAAGGGGCGACCGGCCCGGCCATCGACTACAGCTTCGCCGGCCGCATCGGCCACGCGCTGACGGCGGTGTTCGCGCCGATCGGCTTCAACTGGCAGATCTGCATCGCGCTGATCCCCGGGATGGCCGCGCGCGAAGTGGCGGTGTCGTCGCTGGCGACGGTCTATGCGCTGCAGGCGGCAGACGAGGCGGCCGCCACCGAGGCCCTGACGCCGATCATCACCGACACCTGGTCGCTGGCCACCGCGCTGTCGCTGCTGGTGTGGTTCATCTACGCGCCGCAGTGCATTTCGACGCTCGCGACCATCAAGCGCGAGACCGGCTCCTGGCGGCAGGTGGCCATCGCCACCGGCTACCTGTTCGCGCTGGCGTACCTCGCAGCCTTCGTGACCTACCGCGTCGCACTGGCGCTGGGGGCGGGCTGATGGCCGACGCCGGGCTCGTCGCGCAGCAGGCGGTGGTGGCCGTGGCCGTCATGGCCGCGTGCGTGTACGTCGTGCGCCGGCAGTTCCCGCAGGCGCTGCGGCGCGGCCGGATGCGCCTGGTGCTGGTGCTGCTGCGTCCGCATCGCGCGGCGTGGCTGCAGCGGCTGGGGCGGCGGTTGGCGCCCAAAGTTGCCGCGGGCCCGGCAGCCGCGGCCTGCGGGCAGTCCGGCAGTTGTGGCGGGTGCTCGCCGGGCTGAGGGGCTGCGAACCCGTCATCCCGAATGCAGTGAGGGATCTGCTTTCCGCCTTGTTCGAGCGGTGAAGCAGATCCCTCACTGTGTTTCGTTTCGGAACGACAGAGAACGATGACCGTCGACGTGGGTCGACGGCCGTTCGCTTCAGTGCTTGCGCCGCCGGTGCAACGGCACCTCGGTGGCTTCCACCACCAGGCTGAAGGTGCGTTCCTCACCCGGCTGCATGGCGCCGACGCCGACGATCTGGCGGTTGATCTCGCGCCCGCGGCCATCGCGGATGGCCAGCACCATGGTGTATTCGCAGGCGCCGTCCGCAGGGGCGGGGATGGTCCCCTCCACCTGCAGCGGCGTGGATTTCAGCGTGGCGCCGGTGTTGGCCTCGGCATCGAAGCGCAGGTGCCCGCGGCACTGCGGGCAGACGCTGGAACTCTCCAGGATCGTTGCCTTGCAGTGCGGGCAGGTGCGGGTGGCACCTGCGGTTCCCGGGCGGGTGGCGCTCATGCGGCGTCGTCGTTGCCCGCCTTGCTGCCGCCCTTGCCGGAGGCCTTGTCGCCCCAGCCGAAGTCGACCTGGCCGCGCATGCGCGCACCGGTGGCCACGGTCAGTGAGCCGGCCTTGACGTCGCCTGTCAGCGCGCCCGATTCCAGCAGTTCGACCTTCTGCGCCGACTCGATGTTGCCTTCCAACTCACCGGCCACGATGACCTTGTGGGCACGCACGCCGCCGGTCAGCTTGGCGCCGTTCTCGATGGTCAGGTTGCCCTGCACGTTGACGTCGCCGTTGAACTTGCCGGCGATGCGGACGTGGCCGGTGCCCTCGATCTTGCCTTCGATGGTCAGGTCGGAAGCGATCAGCGATTCCTTGAGCTGCGGTTCGGCCGCGCGGGCGTGGCTGGGCGAGGCGGATGCGATGTCACGCACCGGGGCCGGGTCGAACGAGGCGGCCTCGGGTGACGGGCCGGACGACGGCACGGCCGTCGGGGTGGGCGGGTTGGACTTCGTGGCGGGAGCGGGGGTGTCTTTCCAGATGGCCATCGGTCAGGGGTTCCGTCAGCAGCAGGGGGACTGGGAACTTAGCACCGGCTTCACCCCGTCCTCACGTGACGCCCGTCGGCCAATGCGGAATTCTTCAGCTGCGCGACAGGTTCTCCCCGTTCATCGGTGAAGGCGGTCACGGCTGTGCGCCTCCCGCCCTGTGCTACATCCGGAACACGCCGAAGCGCGTGCGCCCTTCGACCGGTGCGTTGAGCGATGCCGACAGGCCCAAGCCCAGCACGCGCCGGGTATCGGCCGGGTCGATGATGCCGTCGTCCCACAGCCGGGCGGTGGCGTACCACGGGCTGCCCTGCGACTCGTACTGGTCGCGGATCGGCGACTTGAAGGCCTCTTCCTCGTCCGCGCTCCACTCGCCACCGCGGGCCTCGATGCCGTCGCGCTTCACGGTCGCCAGCACGCTGGCCGCCTGCTCGCCGCCCATGACGCTGATGCGCGCGTTGGGCCACATCCACAGGAAGCGCGCACCGTAGGCCCGGCCGCACATGGCGTAATTGCCGGCGCCGAAGCTGCCACCGATCACCACGGTGAACTTGGGCACGTGCGAACAGGCCACCGCCGTCACCATCTTCGCCCCGTCCTTGGCGATGCCGGCCTGCTCGTACTTCTTGCCGACCATGAAGCCGGTGATGTTCTGCAGGAACACCAGCGGGATGCCGCGCTGGTTGCACAGCTCGATGAAGTGCGCGCCCTTGAGCGCGCTCTCGGCGAACAGGATGCCGTTGTTGGCGACGATGCCGACCGGGTAGCCGTGCAGGTGTGCGAAGCCGGTGACCAGCGTCTTGCCGTAGCGCGCCTTGAATTCCTGGAAGTCGCTGCCGTCGACGATGCGGGCGATGACCTCGCGGATGTCGAACGGGCGGCGGGTGTCCCTGGGCACGATGCCGTACAGCTCCTCGGCTGCGAACAAGGGCTCGCGCACCGGCTGCACGGCCACCGGCAGCACCTTGCGGCGGTTGAAGGTGGCGACGATGTCGCGCGCGATCTGCAGCGCGTGGCGGTCGTCCTCGGCGAAGTGGTCGGCGACCCCGGAAATGGACGTGTGCACGTCGGCACCGCCCAGGGTCTCGGCATCGACGATCTCGCCGGTGGCGGCCTTCACCAGCGGCGGGCCGCCCAGGAAGATCGTGCCCTGTTCCTTGACGATCACCGACTCGTCGCACATCGCCGGCACGTACGCACCACCGGCGGTGCAGCTGCCCATGACCACCGCGACCTGCGGGATGTTCTCGGCCGACATCCGCGCCTGGTTGTAGAAGATCCGGCCGAAGTGCTCCTTGTCGGGGAACACCTCGTCCTGCAGCGGCAGGAAGGCACCACCCGAATCGACCAGGTAGATGCAGGGCAGGTGGTTCTCGCGGGCGATCTCCTGCGCGCGCAGGTGCTTCTTGACCGTCATCGGGAAGTACGTGCCGCCCTTGACCGTGGCGTCGTTGGCGACCACCACGACTTCCTGGCCCATCACCCGGCCGATGCCGCAGACCATGCCGGCCGCGGGCGCGGCGTCGTCGTACATGCCTTCGGCGGCCAGCGGCGCGATTTCGAGGAACGGCGAGCCCGGGTCGAGCAAGGCGGTGATGCGGTCGCGGGTGAGCAGCTTGCCGCGCTCGGTGTGCTTCGTGCGGGCCTTCTCGCCGCCGCCCTCGGCCGCGCGTGTCAGCCGGGCGTCAAGCTCCTCCACCAGCGCGCGGTGGTAGGCCGCGTTGTCCTGGAAGTCCTGGGAGCGGGGGTCGAGTGCGGAGCTCAATGCGGGCATGCGTCGGCCGGGCGTGGTGAAAGCGGGACAGGATACCGGGCGCGCGCCCGTGCCGCCGCCCGCGACGCGCGCGCGCGCGGAAGGCAAAAAAAGGGAACCCGCCGAAGCGGGTTCCCGGAGTTACAGCTGGACGATCGTGGGATCAGTCCTGGACCTCCGCGTCGGCAGTGGCTTCGGCCTCGGCCTGCTCTTCGCGCATTTCGTCGGCCACGTTCTCGGCGCCGGAGGCGATGTTCTCGGCGGCGGATGCCTTGCCTTCCTCGTACGCTTCCTGCACCGGATCGGCGGCGGCATCGACCGCAGCAGCGGCGGAACCGGCGGCCGCGGCGGTGCCGGCGGCAGCGGCCTCACCGGCCGAAGCGGCAGCGTCGCCAGCGGCTTCTGCTGCGATCTCGGCCTCCGCGGCTGCCTCGTTGGCTTCCTGCTCGGCGGTCGGCGAGTTGCAGGCGGCAAGGGCGAAGGCGCTGGCGGCAATCAGGGTGGTCAGCTTGATGTTCATTCAATACTCCTGGTGGTAGTCGGCAGTGGATTCAGCGGCACCCGGTGGCTGCCGGCGAGCGCAATATTCCAGCCGGCGTGTTAGGCCGTGTGAAGACGGGCACGGGCCGGGATCCGACCGGTGGGGACCGCGCTGCACGAACACCCAGGCAAAAAGAAAGCCGCTGGACATGCCAGCGGCTTTCAGTGCGTAGCTCAGCCTCCCGAAGGAGACCGATCCGTCATTAGTTGACCGGATCGTTGTTCGCGTCGGCGGAGTCGGCAGCGTTCTCGGCAGCCTGGCCAGCCTGGTCGGCGGCGTCAGCAGCGTCGGCAGCGGCGTCAGCGGCGTCGGCGTTGTTCTCCATGTCGCCGGTCGAAGCGTCGGCAGCAGCGGTGGCGGCCGAGTCGGCAGCCATGGCAGCGGCGTCGGCAGCAGCCTGGGCAGCGTCAGCAGCAGCGGCGTCGCCGGTGGCGGCAGCGGCGGTGGCGTCGGCCTGGGCGTCAGCAGCGTTCTCGGCGGCGTCAGCGGCCGAGTCCTGGGCGCGGTCGGCGTTCGAGCAGGCAGCCAGGGCGAAGCCCATGGCCAGGGCGAGCAGGGTCTTGTTGATGGACATGATGCAGTTTCCTCGTCGTAAAAGTTTGGCAACGCGCAGTTGCGCGCCGGTAACATGATGACAAGCCCCAAACGGCTGTCAAGCGGGGATGCGTGGTTTTTTTGTTAGCTGATCGTTAACCCGCTCAGGCATTTAGCGGGGGGTGTTACAGCAGCTCCACAGCCACGGCCGTGGCCTCGCCACCGCCGATGCACAGGGTGGCCACGCCGCGCTTGCCGCCGCGCTTGGCCAGGGCATTGAGCAGGGTCACGACCAGGCGCGCGCCGCTGGCGCCGATGGGGTGCCCCAGGGCGACCGCGCCGCCGTGGACGTTGACCTTCTCGTGGGGGATGCCCAGGTCCTTGATCGGCGCCATCGCCACGCAGGCGAACGCCTCGTTGATTTCGAACAGGTCCACGTCCTCCACCTTCCAGCCGGCTTTCTCAAGCACGTTGGACAGCGCCTTGACCGGAGCGGTGGTGAACCACTCGGGCGCCTGGGCGTGCCCGGCGTGGGCGACGATGCGCGCCAGCGGCTTGAGGCCGCGCTTGGCCGCTTCATCGGCGCTCATCAGCACGGTGGCGGCGGCGCCGTCGGAAATCTTCGAGGACGAGGCGGCCGTCAGCACGCCCTCCTTGCCGAAGGCCGCACGCAGCCCCGGGATCTTGGACGTGTCGATCTTGCCCGGCTCCTCGTCGGTGTCGACCACGACCTCGCCCTTGCGGGTCTTGACCGTCACCGGAACGATCTCGTCGGCGAACGTGCCGTCGGACACCGCCTTCTTGGCGCGGTTGACGCTCTCCTCGGAGAAGCCGTCCAGAGCGGCGCGGTCGAACTTGTAGCTGTCGCACGCCATGTCGCCGAACACGCCCATGGCCTTGCCGTCGTACGGGTTGGTCAGGCCGTCGAAAGCCATGTGGTCCAGGAACTCGGCGCTGCCGTAGCGCACGCCGGTGCGCGAGCCGTTGAGCAGGTGCGGGGCGTTGGTCATCGATTCCATGCCGCCGGCCACCACCACCGTGGACGAGCCGGCCTTGATCGCATCGTGCGCCAGCATGATGGCCTTCATGCCCGACCCGCACACCTTGTTGATGGTGGTGCAGGCGGTCGAATCGGACAGGCCGGCGCCGAGGGCGGCCTGGCGGGCAGGCGCCTGGCCCAGGCCGGCCGGCAGCACGCAGCCCATGATCACTTCGTCGACCTGGTCGGGCGCGACGCCGGCGTGCTCGAGCGCACCGGTGATCGCGGCAGTGCCCAGGACCGGGGTGGCGACGCCGGTGAACTGGCCGAGGAAAGAACCGATGGCGGTGCGCTTGGCACCGACGATGACGACATCGCTCATGGGGGACTCCTGGTTGCGGGTCGGTCGCGGGGACCGGAACCCGTCGATTATGCGACCGCGTGCTGCACTGCCGCAAACCGCCGCTGGTGGCGTCAGTCCGACGCGGGGGCGGGTAGCAGGTAGAGCACACGGCCACTGTCGCGGGGCCGGGGGGCGGTGAACCCGGCGCGTTCGTAGAGCACGGGCACGCCGGTCCAGATGAACGTGCCCGCCTGGCGCTGGCCCGGTCGCACGACCTGCGGATAGGCCTCGATCTCACTGGCGCCGCGTTCGAACGCCAGCGCGATCGCGGCGTCCACCAGCGCCGTGGCGACGCCGCGGCCGCGCTCGCGCGCCGGGACGTACAGGCAGTTGATGGACCAGGTCGTGGCCGACCACGCGCGGGCCAGGGCCTTGCTGCGATCCAGCCGGGGAAAGTCCGCGCGTGGCCCCGCCGCGCACCAGCCCACGGGCCGGTCGCCGTCGAACGCCAGCACCCCGGACGCGCCCCCCGACTGGACGAGCGAACGGAACGCCTCGCGGTTGGGCGCGCCCTTCGCCGCGTCCCAGGCCTTGCCGCCCATCGGCACGCGCCACCACATGCACCAGCACCCGCCGCACGCCCCGTTGGCGCCGAACAGCGCCTCGATGACCGGCCAGTCGTCGCGGGTCAGCGGGCGCGTGGTGAGGGATTCGCCGGACATCGCCAAAGCGTACGCCCGCGCGCATCTGCAGGAGCGGCTTCAGCCGCGATCGATGCCGCGAAGAAAGCCGGCTCTTCCGTAGGAGCGACGTAAGTCGCGACCGTCGCTCGCCCGGCGTTGCAGGGTCGCGACTTACGTCGCTCCTACAAAGGAATCGTCGACACCGGGAGGCTTCTTCGCGGCTGAAGCCGCTCCTACGAAAAGCGGGTTCAGGCGCGGTCTTCGAACAGCTCGCGGCCGATCAGCATGCGGCGGATCTCGTTGGTGCCGGCGCCGATCGCGTAGAGCTTGGCGTCGCGCAGGATGCGGCCGGCCGGGTACTCGTTGATGTAGCCGTTGCCGCCCAGGGTCTGGATGGCTTCGAGCCCGACCTGCACCGCGGCATCGGAGGCGTGCAGCAGGCAGGACGCGGCATCGACGCGGCTCTTGTGGCCGGCGTCATAGTCGCGACCGACCTGGTAGGCGAACGCGCGGCTGGACTGCAACGCCGTGTACATGTCGGCGATCTTCGCCTGCATGATCCCGAAGGTGCCGATCGCCGCGTCGAACTGCTTGCGCTCGCGCACGTAGGGCAGGGCGATGTCCATCGCCGCCTGCATCAGGCCCAGCGGGCCCCCGGTCAGCACCAGGCGCTCGGTGTTGAGGCCGCTCATCAGCACCTTTACGCCGCCGTTGACCTCGCCCAGCACGTTCTCGGCCGGGATCTCGCAGTCCTCGAACACCAGCTCGCAGGTGTTGGAGCCGCGCATGCCCAGCTTGTCCAGCTTCTGCGCGGTGGAAAAGCCTTTCATGCCGCGCTCGACGATGAAGGCGGTCATGCACTTGCTGCCCGCGTCCTTGCCGGCGGTGCGCATGTAGACGATCAGCACGTCGGCCTCGGGGCCGTTGGTGATCCACATCTTGTTGCCGTTGGCGACCCAGACATCGCCTTTCTTCTCGGCGCGGCAGCTCATCGAACCGACCACGTCCGAGCCCGCGCCCGGCTCGCTCATCGCCAGCGCGCCCTTCCACTCGCCGGTGCAGAGTTTCGGCAGGTACTTCTGGCGCTGGGCCTCGTTGCCGTTGGCGTACAGGTTGGACACGCACAGGTTGGAGTGCGCGCCGTAGCTCAAGCCGACCGACCCGGACGCGCGCGAGATCTCCTCCATCGCCACCAGGTGCGCCAAAAAGCCCATGTCGCTGCCGCCGTACTCGCCCGGCACCGTCAGGCCCAGCAGGCCCATCTCGCCCAGCTTGGGCCACAGGTCCTGCGGGAACGCGTTGTCGTGGTCGATCTGCTCGGCACGCGGCGCGATCTCGGCCTCGGCAAAGCGGCGCACGGCCTCGCGCAGCGCGTCGATTTCGTCACCAAGGGGGAAGGGGCGCATGGGAACTCCTGTCCTGAATATCGGATTGGACGCCGATCCAGCGGGCGCCTGCATTTTTCTCCTTCCCCTTCAAGGGGAAGGCCGGGATGGGGATGGGTTGGACGCGCATTATCGCTGCACGCACCCATCCCCACCCAACCCTCCCCTTGAAAGGGAGGGCTTCAAAGCACTGAAACAACGACGGGGCACAAGGCCCCGTCGTCTTACAGCATCAAACCAACCGATCAGTGCCCGCGGATGCGGCCCTGGAAGCGCGGCTGTGCGCGGCCCAGCGGCAGCTTCAGCTTGCCGATCTTCTCGATGCGCTCTTCGGCCATGCGGTCGGCGGCGCGGTAGGTCGGGATGCCGTCGCGCTCGGCGATCTCGAAGATGCGGCCGAGGTTGTGGTAGATCGTCCGCATCATGCGCATGGCGCGCTCGCGGTTGTAGCCGTCGATCTCCAGCGAGACGTTCATGACGCCGCCGGCGTTCACCGCGTAGTCCGGGGCGTACAGGATGCCGCGCTTCTGCACTTCGTCGCCAATGGCGTTGTTGGCCAGCTGGTTGTTGGCCGCGCCGCAGATCACCTTCGCCTTCAGGCGGGGCAGGGTCTGCTCGTTGACGGTGCCACCCAGTGCGCACGGCGAGTACACGTCGGCCGGGACGTCGTAGATGTCCTCCAGGCCCACGGCTTCGGCGCCGTACTCGGACACGGCCTTCTCGACCAGGCCCTGGTTGATGTCGGTGACGAAGATCTTCGCGCCGCGCTCCTTGAGCAGCTTCACGAATTCCATGCCGACGTGGCCCAGGCCCTGCACGGCGTAGCTGTACTTGCCGACTTCCTCGTCGCCGAACTTCTTGTTGAGCGAGGCCATCAGGCCCTGCAGCGTGCCATAGGCGGTGAACGGCGACGGGTCGCCCGAACCGCCGTGGACCTGGTGCACGCCGGTGACGTACTCGGTCTCGCGGTAGACGAACTCCATGTCGTTGACGTCGATGCCCACGTCCTCGGCGGTGATGTAGCGCCCGCCCAGCGACTCCACGAATTGGCCGAACGCGCGGAACAGCGCCTCGGACTTGTCGGTCGCCGGGTCGCCGATGATCACCGCCTTGCCGCCACCGATGTTCAGGCCGGCGACCGCGTTCTTGTAGGTCATGCCGCGGCTCAGGCGCAGCACGTCATTGAGCGCGTCGGCCTCGGTCTTGTACGGCCACATGCGCGTACCGCCCAGGGCCGGGCCCAGCACGGTGTTGTGGATCGCGATGATGGCCTTCAGGCCCGCGTCCTTGTTGTGGCAGAACACGACCTGCTCGTGGCCGGTGGTGTCGAGGGTTTCGAAAATCATCGGGTGCTCCGCGTCGGCGTACGGAGTGCGCGTCGCGCTCTACGCCAACTGTGGTTGATAAGTCGTTGATTCAGAATGAAATTGCCTGCGAGTTCGGCCGAGGCCGCCCGTCGCAGGCGCCGTAGTTTAAAGCAATCGGCGGATACGGCTGCGTATGCCCTTCACGCCGCCACGCGTGACGGCCGTCTCAGAAGGTCCGGTAGGCGTGCTCGCGCAGCCACAGCGTCGCCAGCCACTTCTCGCCGGCCTGCACCGGGCAGCCGGCGTGCAGCGAATCCGGGTCCGGCAGGCCGTCGGGCGTGTAGTTGTCGAACACCACCGCGCGCCCCGGTGCCGGCGCGATGCGCACGCCCGGCACGGGGAACTCGGTTTCGCCGCCCTGGGCCACGGCGTTGAGGTAGACGCAGATCGTCCGACGCCGGTTGCCGGCAGTGGGGCGGTCGGCCTGCACCACGCGGTCGGGCAGGTAGTCGCGGTGCGGACGGTACTCCTGGCCCGGCTGGTAGCGCAGCACGATCAGGTGTTCGGCCTGCGCCAGTTCGGCGCGTGCGGAGCGGGCGATACGCAGCTGCACCACCCGGAGCGCGAAGTCCTCCAGCACCGGGTCGATCGCCGCATCGCTGCTCGTGCGCAGCTGGCGCGTGTCGGCGCGCCCCGTCAGCGGATCGATCACCCGGGAAGCGCGCAGGTGCGGCATCGCCGTGGCCACCATCAACCGGCACTCGTCCGCCGACAGCAGGTGGTCGACCTGCATCACGCGCGGCTGCTGGCTGTGCATCGTCCACGGCGCGGGCTGCAACGCTTCTTCGAACGCCAGCGTGCCCGGTGGCACCTCGCCGGAGGCACGCGGGGGCGCCGGCGGCGGCAACGGTGCAGTGATCTCCGGCAGCCGCGGCACGCCGTGCCTGGCGAGCTGCAGCCACAGATCGTTGGCGGCACCCGGCTCGGCCGGGCAGCCTTCGCCGCGGTGCAGGCGTTCGGCCAGCAGCAGCGCCGCGATCGGGTCGCCGCGCCCCGCGCCGCGTTCCAGCAGGCGGATGCAGGTGGCCTGGTCGTCCTTGTGGTGCTTGCGGCCGAAGTGGATCGCCGCGGCACGCAGCGCAGGCGGGTAGTCGTGCTGTACGGCGCTCAGCATGCGCTCGTTGATGCGGCCGTCGCGCGGCAGCAGCAGGTTGCCCAGGCCGATCAGTGCCAGGTGGTAGCCCGCGATCGGGCTGCCCAGGCCTTCGGCCCGCAGCAACCATTCCACCGCCATCGACGGGTCGGCATCGGTGCCGACGCCGTGCAGCAGCATCCGGGCGTATTCGACCTGCGCGTTTGCATGCCCCGCGGCGCCGGCCAGGTGGTAGTGGTGCGCGGCTTCCTCGACGCGGCCGCGGGCCACCAGCGCGGTGGCATAGCGGAACAGCGCATCGGGCACGCCGCTGGCGGCGTCGCTGCGCAGCTCGCCCAGTTCGGTGTCGTCGTCGTTGGCCGCGCCGCGGGTCATCCGGCGCAGCGTACCCGACCGCGGCGGCCTCCCAACAGCCGCCGCCGCGGTCGTCCTCCTCACACCACAAATGGCCCGGCCGGCCGGGGCCCCCCCACGGCACCCCGGCACGGCCGGGCCTCACGCTCAAACCTGGGTCAGAGTGCACTTTCCCC
>MIDV01000005.1:60847-63867 GCA_001830245.1 Lysobacterales bacterium RIFOXYA1_FULL_69_10
CGGCCGACGTGCCGGATCGCCCGCCGCGGCGGCAGCTGGCGGTAGCCACCGCCGTAGTAGGCCGGGCGATAGGCCGGGCGCACGCGCACGTAGTGGCCGGGTTGCCATACGTGCCGGTAGCCGGTGGCGATCCAGCGCCCGGGCACCCAGGCATAGCCGGGGCGATGGGCGTAGCGCTCGTAACGGGGCGGGGGCGGGTGGCCGATGCTGATGCTCACGTATCCGCGCGCCTCGGCGGCGGGGCTGTGCAATGCGAACACGGCGGCCAGGCCGATCACGGCCGACAACAACAGGGGGCGCAGGGCCATCGAACATCTCCATCCAGCACCGGCCTCATCGCCGGCAGTGGTGGAAAACGCATGGCGCCGCCGAAGTGTTTACACGGCGCGAAGACCCGTTAAGCGCGATGCCAGCTAGCTGAAGGACGCTTCAGCCGCCGCGCTACAATCCGGAAATTCCCGTTTCCGTATTGAGCGCGCGCCATGAGCACCACCGCCGCATCGCTGCCCGGCAGCCAGTCCACCGTCGATTCCGAGCGCGCCACGCCGCTGCGCTTCGTCACCGCCGCCAGCCTGTTCGACGGCCACGACGCCGCCATCAACATCATGCGCCGCCTGATCCAGGCGCAGGGCGCGGAGGTCATCCACCTCGGCCACAACCGCTCGGTCGAGGACGTCGTCCGTGCCGCGCTACAGGAGGACGCCGACGGCATCGCGCTGTCGTCCTACCAGGGCGGCCACGTGGAATACCTCAAGTACATGGTCGACATGCTGCGCGAGCGCGGCGCCGGCCACATCAAGGTGTTCGCCGGCGGCGGCGGCACCATCACGCCCGAAGAGATCAAGGAGCTGCAGGCCTACGGCGTGGAGCGCATCTACCACCCCAACGACGGCATGCACATGGGGCTGGTGGCGATGATCGAGGACGTGGTGCGCCGCGCCGAGGACGGCCGCGCCAAGCGCATGGAAGCCGGCGACGGTGACGACGCCACCCCGGCCTCGCAGCCCGACATCGACGACGAGATCACCATCGGCCGGATGATGTCGGCCATCGAGGAAGGCACCTTCGATGAGACCCGCCTGTCGCACCTGCGCAAGCAGTGGCAGCTGGCCGGCGGCAAGACCCCCGTCATCGGCATCACCGGCACCGGCGGCGCGGGCAAGTCGTCCGTCACCGACGAGCTGCTCAACCGGTTCCTGGCGCACTTCCCGGAGATGCGCATCGCCGTGATCTCCGTCGACCCCACCCGCCGCCGTACCGGTGGCGCGCTGCTGGGCGACCGCATCCGCATGAACTCGCTGAGGTCGAAGCGCGTGTACATGCGCTCCATGGCCACCCGCCGCCAGCACGCGGCCACCAACGCCGTGCTCAAGGACTCCATCGGCTTCCTCAAGGGCCTGGGCTATGACCTGGTGATCGTCGAGACCGCAGGCATCGGCCAGTCGGATTCTGAGATCGTCGACCTGGTCGACTTCCCGATGTACGTCATGACCAGCGACTTCGGCGCGCCCAGCCAGCTGGAGAAGATCGACATGTTGGATTTTGCTGAGCTCGTGGTGCTCAACAAGTTCGACAAGCGCGGCGCCGAAGACGCCCTGCGCGACATCCGCAAGCAGTGGAAGCGCAACCGCGTGAAGTTCGACCTCAAGGACGAGGACGTGCCGGTCTACCCGACGATTGCCTCCCAGTTCAACGACCCCGGCATCAGCTGGATGTTCGCCAACCTGTGCCGGTTGCTGCGGGAGAAAAACCGGGGTCAGAGTGCACTTTCCTCTGACGACGGATCGGGCGGG
Organism: Lysobacterales bacterium RIFOXYA1_FULL_69_10; assembly: GCA_001830245.1. GTDB lineage: Bacteria > Pseudomonadota > Gammaproteobacteria > Xanthomonadales > Xanthomonadaceae > Lysobacter_C. The sequence goes on from MIDV01000005.1 coordinate 62,641, forward strand.
GCGGACGCATCGGGGAAAGTGCACTCTGACCCCGGTTTTTCCCTCACCCCCGACATCGACACCTCGCTCAAGGAGCCCCGCGCCACCGTCCTCATCCCCGGCAGCCGCGTCCGCTACCTGGCCGAGATCGCCGAGCAGGGCCGCGGCATCAATCGCCAGATCGAGACCCAGGCCGAGATCGCCGACCGCGCCCAGTCCCTGTGGCAGGCCCTGAGCGAACTCGAAGACCCGCAGCTGCCCAAGCAATTGGACCTGTACCAGGCCGCTGACTTGCAGGCCGCGTCGACCCCGACCCCCGTAGGAGCGGCTTCAGCCGCGACCGCGCAGTCGTCGGGTGATGGGGACGGGATCGCGGCTGAAGCCGCTCCTACAAAGGCGGGGGATTCCGGCTTCCAGGCCGACCGCACCCTCCTCACCCTCCGCCAGCGCTACAACGACGCCGTCCAGTCCCTCGACTCCGAGGCCCTCAAGCTGCTGCGCGAGTGGCCGGCGCGCCTGAAGTCCATCACCGACGACGTCAACGAGTACCAGGTCCGCGACAAGACCATCCGCGTCGAGAACTACCGCGAGTCCCTGTCGCACCAGCAGATCCCGAAGATCGCCGCGCCCACCTACACGTCGTGGGGCGAGCTGCTGACCTTCCTGCAGAAGGAAAACCTGCCGGGCTCCTACCCCTACACCGGTGGCGTGTACCCGTACCGCCGCACCGGCGAGGACCCCATCCGCATGTTCGCGGGCGAGGGCACGCCCGAGCGCACCAACCGCCGCTTCCACTACCTGTCCGTCGGCCAGCCGGCCGCGCGCCTGTCCACCGCCTTCGACAGCGTCACCCTGTACGGCGAGGACCCGGCGCCGCGCCCGGACATCTACGGCAAGATCGGCAACTCCGGCGTCAACATCGCCACGCTCGACGACATGAAGAAGCTGTACTCCGGCTTCGACCTGTGCGCGCCCACCACCAGCGTGTCGATGACCATCAACGGCCCCGCGCCGATGATCCTGGCGATGTTCATGAACACCGCCATCGACCAGCAGGTGGAGAAGTACCTGCGCGCCGACCAGGCCCGCTGGGACGCCGCCCACGACAAGATCGAAAAGCTGTTCGAAGGCCGCCAGCGCCCCGAGTACAGCGGCATGCTGCCCGAGACCAACGACGGCCTCGGCCTGGGCCTGCTGGGCGTCACCGGCGACCAGGTCGTCGACGCCGACACCTACGCGCGCATCAAG
>MIDV01000006.1:0-146 GCA_001830245.1 Lysobacterales bacterium RIFOXYA1_FULL_69_10
CCGCGACACCCCGGGCGGCGACACCGGCGGCACCGCCCGCGCGCCCGGCCCCGACACCGACGACCTCCTCGACGTCGTCCTCGAGCGGTTCATCGCCGCCCGCCTCCTCACGGCCACCGACACCACGGTCGAGATCAGCCACGAGG
>MIDV01000006.1:425-13129 GCA_001830245.1 Lysobacterales bacterium RIFOXYA1_FULL_69_10
GCCGCGACAGGCGCTTGAGCGGTGGATGGTTCTCCGGGGAATCCGCCAGCGCGCTGTAGGCCTCCGCGCGCTCCACCCAGGCCACACGAACGACGTCGAACCGCCCCTCGAATCCGTACATGCGGCCCTTGGGGTCCTCGCCGCAGAAGTATTCGTGGCTGCGATCGGTGATGAAGTTGACGTGGGTCGGGTCGACGAACGCCTCGGGATGCGGGTACGCGGGTGTTAACGCGTACAGCCTGCCACCGGGCGCCAGCACCCGCCAGATCTCCTGCATCAGCCGGATGAAAGGGAAGATCGTCCCGGTACCGGTGGCGTCCGGAAAAATCCGCGGCACGTGCTCGATGAAGTCGTAGGCGGAGACCGAACCGAAGTGGCCATCCTCGAACGGAATGGCACCGGTCACCAGGTTGGCGATGCGCAGCTCGAACCCGAGCTCACCCGGCGGCCGACGGATGTCGATGCCGCACAGCTCGCCACGTCCGTACGGGTTGCGCGGCTTGTCGCCGCAGCCCAGGTCGAGGTGGCGGTCGGGCAGGGCCATCAGACCTCCAGCGTCGCCAGGTCGCCCTTGTTCTCCAGCCACGCCTTGCGGTCGGAGGCGCGCTTCTTGGCCAGCAGCATGTCCATCAGCGAACGCGTCTGGTCGGCATCGTCCACGGTCAGCTGTACCAGTCGGCGCGTGTCGGGGTGGATCGTCGATTCGCGAAGCTGCGAGGGATTCATCTCGCCCAGGCCCTTGAAGCGGGTGACGTTGACGGCGCCCGACAGTCCCTTTTTCTTCTCGGCCTTCTCGCGCTCGATCTTCTCCAGCACGATGCGCTTCTCCTCCTCGTCCAGCGCGTACATCACCTGCTTGCCTACGTCGATGCGGAACAGCGGCGGCATCGCCACGAACACGTGCCCGGCCGCGACCAGCGCCGGGAAGTGGCGCAGGAACAGGGCGGTAAGCAGCGTGGCGATGTGCAGGCCGTCGCTGTCGGCGTCGGCCAGGATGATGACCTTGCCGTAGCGCAGGCCGGAGATGTCGTCCTTGCCCGGGTCGCAGCCGATGGCCACGGCCAGGTCGTGCACTTCCTGCGAGGCCAGCACGCTGCCGGAGGCCACTTCCCAGGTGTTGAGGATCTTGCCGCGCAGCGGGAGGATCGCCTGGAAGTCCTTGTCGCGCGCCTGCTTGGCGCTGCCGCCGGCCGAGTCGCCCTCCACCAGGAACAGCTCGGTGCGCGAGAGGTCCTGGCTCGTGCAGTCGGCCAGCTTGCCGGGCAGAGCAGGGCCCTGGGTAACCTTCTTGCGGGTGATCTGCTTCTCGGTCTTCAGTCGCGCCGATGCACGCTCGATCGCCAGCTGCGCGATCTTCTCGCCCAGCTCCACGTGCTGGTTGAGCCACAGGCTGAAGGCGTCGTGCGCCGCGCCTTCCACGAACCCGGCCGCCTGGCGCGAGCTCAGCCGCTCCTTGGTCTGTCCGGAGAACTGCGGGTCGGTCATCTTGATGCTGAGCACGAAGGCGACGCGATCCCACACGTCTTCCGGAGCCAGCTTTACGCCGCGCGGCAGCAGGTTGCGGAAGTCGCAGAACTCGCGCAGCGCGTCGGTGAAGCCGGTGCGCAGGCCGTTGACGTGGGTGCCGTGCTGCGCGGTCGGGATCAGGTTGACGTAGCTCTCCTGCACCAGCTCGCCGTCCGGCGCCCAGGCCACGGCCCAGTCCACCGTCTCGGTGTCCTTGTCGAGGTTGCCGACGAACAGCTCCGGCGGCAGCAGCTCGCGGTTGGGCGCCTCGCCGTACAGCTCGCCGCGCAGGTAGTCGCGCAGGCCATCCTCGTAGTGCCACTTCACCGTCTCGCCGCTGGCCACGTCGGTCAGGCTGACCGTCAGGCCCGGGCACAGCACGGCCTTGGCGCGCAGCAGGTGCTTGAGCGCGCGCAGGTTGAACTTGGCGGTGTCGAAATATTTCGGGTCAGGCCAGAAGTGAACCCGCGTGCCGGTGTTCTTCTTGCCGACCGTGCCGACAACTTCCAGCGGCGTAGCGCGGTCGCCGTCGCGGAAGCTCATGCGGTACTCGTTGCCGTCGCGCTTGATGTGTACCTCCACCAGCGTGGACAGCGCGTTGACCACGCTGACGCCGACGCCATGCAGGCCGCCGGAGAAGGTGTAGTTCTTGTTGCTGAACTTGCCGCCCGCATGCAGCCGCGTGAGGATCAGCTCGACGCCCGGGATGCCTTCCTCCGGGTGGATGTCCACCGGCATGCCGCGGCCGTCGTCGGACACCTCGCAGCTGCCATCGGCATGCAGGGTCACCTCGATGCTGCGCGCGTACCCGGCCAGCGCCTCGTCAACCGCGTTGTCGATCACCTCCTGCGCCAGGTGGTTGGGGCGGGTGGTGTCGGTGTACATGCCGGGCCGGCGTTTGACCGGATCCAGCCCGGACAGCACTTCGATGTCGGCGGCGTTGTAGCGGTTGTTCATTCGTGGACAGCGCAGTACGGCAGGCGGCCGGCGAGAATGGGGCGGGGGGCTGGGACGGTCAAGGCGGGTGGCCGAAGCGGGAACCGCAGCCCCGGTCTGGCCGTAACCGATTACCGCCATATTGGGCGCCTAAGTGCTTGATTGTTAAAGCTCCGTTCGTTCAGCGTTCAGACGGTTGGCGCTGGCTAGGGTCGGCGCGCCGCTGGAAACGCGGCCATTGACGAAGCATCGACGCGCATCCCCCTGATGTCCGCGTGCCCGCTGCCTACCCCTGTTCCAAGAGAGTTACTTGAGTTCCGGAGGAGTTACCGAATGAATATCCGCAAGCTGCTGATCCCGACCTTCGCCGCCGCCATGCTGGCTGCCCCGCTCGCCTTCGCACAGGACGTGTCCGCCGAGGCGCAGGCCGAGGTCGACGCCGCCACTGCCGAGCAGTCCGCGGGCCAGGCTGCCCAGGCGGCCGACCAGGCCGCAACCCAGGCGGCGCAGGCTGCCGACCAGGCCGCGGCTGCGGCCACCGGCGCAGTCGACGCCGCGGCCGATGCCGACGCGTCCGCCGAGGCCGCGGCATCGGCCGAGATCAAGGCTGAAGCCGCCGAGGCCGACGCGGAGGCTGCTGCCGAGGCAGAGGCCGAAGCCGAGGAGGAGGGCGACGACGGCGCGCTGTAAGCCGTCCAGCGGTCCCATGCGGGCGTCCCGGTCTCCGGGGCGCCCGTTTTCGTTCCTGCGTCCCCGAGTGGCAGGACGTCACTACGCCATCGTGGTGGGATGGCGGGCATCCCCGCCGCGGACTCGCCGCCGGACGCCCCAGCCGGTAAACTGCCGCTTTCCGGAAGCGCGCTTCCCCATGACTCCCCCTCGACCCAACACCCCGCTCGTCTTCGTCACCGGCGGCGTGGTCTCTTCGCTTGGCAAGGGCATCGCCGCGGCATCGCTGGCGGCCGTCCTCGAAGCGCGCGGCCTGCGCGTGACGATGATGAAGCTCGACCCCTACATCAACGTCGACCCCGGCACGATGAGCCCGTTCCAGCACGGCGAGGTGTACGTCACCGACGACGGCGCCGAGACCGACCTGGACCTGGGCCACTACGAGCGCTACGTCCGCACCCGGCTCAGCCGCAAGAACTCCATCACCACCGGGCGGATCTACGAGAACGTGATCCGCAAGGAGCGCCGCGGCGACTACCTGGGCGGCACCGTGCAGGTGATCCCGCACATCACCGACGAGATCAAGCGCTGCATTTCCGAGGCCACCGAAGGCTTCGACGTGGGCCTGGTCGAGATCGGCGGCACCGTGGGCGACATCGAGTCGCTGCCGTTCCTGGAGGCCATCCGCCAGATCCGCAGCGAACGCGGCCCCGACAAGGCGCTGTTCATGCACCTCACCCTGGTGCCGTGGATCGCCGCCGCTGGCGAGCTCAAGACCAAGCCGACCCAGCACTCCGTCAAGGAGCTGCGCTCCATCGGCATCCAGCCCGACATCCTGCTGTGCCGCTCCGAGCAGCCGCTGCCCGACAGCGAGCGCCGCAAGATCGCGCTGTTCACCAACGTGTCCGAGCGGGCGGTCATCAATGCGCTGGACCTGGACAACATCTACCGGATGCCGGCCAACTTCCACGCCCAAGGCCTGGACGAGCTGATCATCGAGCGCCTGCGCCTGCCCGCGGGCGAGGCCGATCTGGCGGAGTGGGATGCGGTGCTGGACGCCAGCGAGCACCCGGTCGACGAAGTCACCATTGGCGTGGTCGGCAAGTACGTCGACCACCAGGACGCCTACAAGTCCGTGGGCGAGGCGCTCAAGCACGGCGGCCTGCGCCAGCGCACGCGAGTGAAGCTGAAGTGGCTGGAATCCAGCGATGTCGAGCGCGACGGCGCCAAGGCACTGGAAGGCGTCGACGGCATCCTGGTGCCCGGCGGCTTCGGCGACCGCGGCTTCGAGGGCAAGGTATTGACCGCCCAGCATGCGCGCGAACACGGCATCCCGTACTTCGGCATCTGCTACGGCATGCAGGCCGCCGTCGTCGACTACGCCCGCCACGTCGCCGGCCTGGAAGGCGCCAACAGCACCGAGAACGACAAGGCCTGCCCGCATCCGGTGATCGGCCTGATCACTGAGTGGCGCACCGCCGCGGGTGAGGTCGAGCGCCGCAGCGAGGACAGCGACCTGGGCGGCACCATGCGCCTGGGCCTGCAGGAGCAGCGGCTCAAGCCCGGCACCCTGGCGCGCGAGCTGTACGGCCAGGACGTGGTCGGCGAACGCCACCGCCACCGTTACGAGTTCAACAACCGCTACCGCACCCAGCTGGAAGACGCCGGCCTGGTGATCAGCGCTAAGTCGATGGACGACCTGCTGGTGGAGATGGTGGAACTGCCGCGCAACGTGCACCCGTGGTTCCTGGCCTGCCAGGCGCACCCGGAGTTCCTGTCCACCCCGCGCGATGGCCACCCGCTGTTCGTCGGCTTCATCCGCGCCGCGCGCGAGTACAAGGCCAACGAAGGCCAGGCGGGCGGGCTGTTGAAGGAAGCAAAAGCATGAGCGTCGCCACGGAGATCCACGGATGAGCACGGATAAGGCTTTCGACAGAAGGCTTTCGCCTGATCCGTGTGCATCCGTGTGCATCCGTGGCAAAACGGCTTTCAAAGAGACTCGCCCATGAAACTGTGCGGATTCGAAATCGGCCTGGACCGGCCGTTCTTCCTGATCGCCGGCCCGTGCGTGATCGAGTCGATGCAGTTGCAGCTCGACACCGCCGGCCAGCTCAAGGAGATCACCTCCGCGCTGGGCATCCCCTTCATCTTCAAGTCCAGCTTCGACAAGGCCAACCGCACGTCGGTGTCGGGCTTCCGCGGCCCGGGCATGGAGGAGGGGTTGAAGGTGCTCTCGGAGGTCAAGCGCCAGCTCGGCGTGCCGGTGCTTACCGACGTGCACGAGTACACGCCGATGGACGAGGTCGCCAGCGTCGTCGACGTGCTGCAGACCCCGGCGTTCCTGTGCCGCCAGACCGACTTCATCCAGAAGGTCGCCAGCGCCGGCAAGCCGGTCAACGTCAAGAAGGGCCAGTTCCTGTCGCCGTGGGAGATGAAGCACGTCGCCGACAAGGCACTGGCCACCGGCAACAAGGACATCATGGTCTGCGAGCGCGGCGCCAGCTTCGGCTACAACAACCTGGTCAGCGACATGCGCAGCCTCGCGGTGATGCGCGATACCGGTTGTCCGGTGGTATTCGATGCGACGCATTCGGTGCAGCTGCCCGGCGGCGCCGGCGGCAAGTCGGGCGGGCAGCGCGAGTTCGTGCCGGTGCTGTCGCGTGCGGCCATGGCCGTGGGCATCAGCGGCATCTTCATGGAAACCCACCCCGATCCGGACAAGGCGCTGTCGGACGGCCCCAACGCCTGGCCGCTGCCGAAGATGCGCGCCCTGCTGGAGACGCTGATGGCGATCGACGGGGTCACCAAGCGCAACGGGTTCCTCGAAGCCGAGGTCTGATTTTTTTTGCCACGGATTCACACGGATCAGCACGGATAAGGCTTTTTCCGTTCGTCTCGCTCTATCCGCTTTTATCCGTGAAATCCGTGGCCGGAACGCTTTTCCCCACCACTTTTGACAGAGCCCATGACGACCATCGCCAAGATCCACGCCCGCGAAATCCTCGACAGCCGCGGTAACCCCACGCTCGAAGCCGAGGTCACGCTGGCCGATGGCAGTTTCGGTCGCGCCATGGTCCCGTCGGGTGCCTCCACCGGCACCAAGGAAGCGGTGGAACTGCGCGACGGCGACAAGACCCGTTACCTGGGCAAGGGCGTGCGGCAGGCGGTGGAGAACGTCAACGGACCGATCGCCAAGGCGCTGGCCGGCTTCGATGCCAGCGACCAGGCCGGGCTCGACCGCCGCCTGATCGACCTGGACGGCACCGAGAACAAGGGCCGCCTGGGCGCGAACGCGCTGCTGGGCGTGTCGATGGCCAACGCGCACGCCGTGGCGGCATCGAAGAAGCAGCCGTTGTGGCAGCACCTGGCGAATGGCCGCGAGGTCTCGCTGCCGGTACCGATGATGAACATCATCAACGGCGGCGCGCACGCCGATAACAATGTCGACCTGCAGGAGTTCATGGTGCTCCCGGTCGGCATGGACAGCTTCTCCGAAACGCTGCGCGCCGGCACCGAGGTGTTCCACGCGCTGAAGTCGGTCCTGAAGGGCCGCGGGCTGTCTACCGCCGTGGGCGACGAAGGCGGCTTCGCGCCGGACCTGCGCAGCAACGAGGAAGCGCTTGAAACGATCCTCGAGGCGATCGGCAAGGCCGGCTACAAGGCGGGCGAGGACATCCTGCTGGGCCTGGACGTGGCGTCGAGCGAGTTCTTCGACAACGGCAAGTACCACCTCACCGGCGAGGGCAAGCGCCTGACGTCCGAGCAGTTCGCCGACTTCCTCGCCGGCTGGGCTGCGCAGTACCCGATCGTCACCATCGAGGACGGCATGGACGAAGGCGATTGGAACGGCTGGAAGCTGCTCACCGAGAAGATCGGCGACAAGGTGCAGCTGGTCGGCGACGACCTGTTCGTGACCAATCCGCGCATCTTCAAGGACGGCATCAACCAGCGCGTCGCCAATGCCATCCTGATCAAGGTCAACCAGATCGGCACGCTGACCGAGACGCTGGAAGCCATTGCGATGGCCGACGCGGCCGGCTACGCCGCCGTGGTCTCCCACCGTTCGGGCGAGACCGAGGACACCACCATCGCCGACATCGCCGTGGCGACCACCGCAACCCAGATCAAGACCGGCTCGCTGTGCCGCAGCGACCGCGTGGCCAAGTACAACCAGCTGCTGCGTATCGAGGAGCAGTTGGGCGCGGCCGCGCGCTACGCCGGTCGCAGCGCGTTCGTCAGCCTGAAGCGCTGACGGGACAACACACCCATGCGCTGGCTGCGGCTGCTGATGGTGGTGCTGCTGGCGATGCTCGCCTGGCTGCAGTATCACCTGTGGCTGGACGAGGGCGGCCGGCGCTCGGTCGCCAAGCTCGAGGCGCAGGTGGAGCAGCAGGCGCGCGACAACGGCGGCCTGCAGGAGCGCAACGACGCGCTGCAGGCCGAGGTCGAGGACCTGAAGTCGGGCGAGGCCGCGGTCGAAGAGCGTGCCCGCAGCGAGCTGGGCATGATCAGGCCGGGCGAGACCTTCTACCGGGTGGTGGAGCCGGCATCGCCGATGGCGGCGCCGGCGGCCGAACCGGGCGCCGGCGAAGCAGGCGTCGACTGAATGTCCGGTGCGATGCCGCGATCCGTCTGGGCGGTCGTGCCGGCGGCAGGCCGCGGCACGCGCTTCGGCGGCGACGTCCCAAAGCAGTACCTCGAGGTGGCCGGCCGAAGCGTTCTCGAACACACGCTGCGCGCGCTGTTGTCGCACCCGGACGTGGCCGGCGCGATGGTGGCGCTCGCGCCTGACGACAGCCGCTGGCCGGGTTGGACCACGCTGTGCGACAAGCCGGTGTTGCGTTGCGATGGCGGCGGCGAACGCGCTGATTCGGTACTGGCGGCGCTGCACGCGTTACCAACATCGGTGCCGGGTGATGCGCTGGTGCTGGTGCATGACGCCGCCCGGCCCAATCTTGCTGCTTCTGATCTCGGCCGCCTGATAGACGCCGCGATGGAGTCGCCGGACGGCGCGATCCTGGCTGCGCCCGTGCGGGACACCCTCAAGCGTGCCGACGAAGCAGGACGGATCGATACCACGGTCCCGCGCGGGTCACTCTGGCGCGCGCTGACGCCGCAGGCGTTCCGGCGCGGCGCGCTTGTCCGCGCACTGGCGTCGGCGCATGCCGCGGATGTGGCGATCACCGACGAGGCCATGGCTATCGAACGCGAGGGTGGCCGTCCGTTGCTCGTCGAAGGCCGCGAGGACAACCTCAAGGTCACGACGCCGGCGGACCTGCGGTTGGCCGAGTTCCTGCTGTCCAGAAGCTCACCTGGTTGACGCGTCCGACTGACGCGGCCGTGTAGCCGTGTGCGCTGCTGGGTGGGAGATGCGTCCGATGCTGGCACCTCTCGATTGAGCACAGGGCACAATCGCGGCTGAAGCCGATCCTACAATGGTGCCGGGCGGCTCGGCCGCGAAAGGTTAGAGGTCTCGATGACATTCCGGATCGGCCAGGGCTTCGACGTCCATGCCTTCACCGATGGCGACCACGTAATGCTGGGCGGCGTGCGCGTCGAACACGACCGCGGCGTGGATGCCCACTCAGACGGCGACGTGGTGTTGCATGCCCTGTGCGACGCCATGCTCGGCGCGCTGGCGCTGGGCGACATCGGCCGCCACTTCCCGCCGTCGGACGCGCGATGGAAGGACGCGGACAGCCGAACATTCCTGCGGCACTGCGACAGCCTGCTGCGCGAGCGCGGCTGGAAGGTCGGCAACGCCGACATCACGGTCGTCTGCGAGCGCCCCAAGGTCGGCCCACACTCGCAGGCGATGCGCGAGGGCATCGCGGCCGACCTGGGCATCGGTGTCGACGACATCAGTGTGAAAGCCACCACCAGCGAGCGGCTGGGTTTCACCGGCCGCGGCGAAGGGATCGCCGCGCAGGCGACCTGCCTGATCGTGCGCGCATGAGCGCCGGCATGGCGCTGCCTCGCGCGCACGGCGAAGCAGTGCTCCAAGCGCGCATGCGCAGTGTGCCGGAGGATTTCCGGGTCGAGGAACTGCCGTCGTTCGAGCCGTCAGGAAGCGGGGAACACCTGCTGCTGACCATCGAGAAACGCGGCATGAACACGGCCTACGCCGCACGCCTGTTGGCCGAGTGGGCCGGCGTCCAGGAGATGGGCATCGGGTACGCCGGCCTGAAGGACCGGCACGCGCTGACCGTCCAGCGTTTCAGCGTGCACCTGCCCAGGCGCGTGTCGCCCGACATCGCGCTGCTGGAACGCGAAGGCGAGCTGCGCGTGCTCGACCGCCACTGGCACTCGCGCAAGCTGCCGCGCGGTGCACTGGCCGGCAACCGGTTCGGGCTGGTCCTGCGCGATGTGCAGGGTGAGCCCGACGCCATCGACCAGCGGCTCGCGCGCATCGCCGAGGCGGGGGTGCCGAACTACTTCGGCGAACAGCGCTTTGGCCGCGAAGGCGACAACATCGCCCAGGCCCGCTCGATGTTCGCCGGCCGCGGCGTGCGGCGCGAGCAGCGCGGCATCCTGCTCTCGGCGGCGCGATCGCAGCTGTTCAACCGCGTGCTGGCGGCGCGGGTCGAGCGCGGCGACTGGGACCGCGCGCTGCCCGGCGAGGTCTGGATGCTGGAGGGCACCCGCAGTGTGTTCGGTCCGCAGCCCCTGGATGACACCATTGAGGCGCGTCTTCGGCAGATGGACATCCACCCGACCGGCCCCCTCTGGGGGCGCGGTGCGCTGCGGAGCGCGGACGACGTCGCCGGGATCGAGAATGCCGCGCTGGCGGACGAAGAATCGCTTGCGCTGAAGAAGGGGCTGGAACGTGCCGGTCTTGCGCAGGAGCGTCGCGCGCTGCGGGTGAGGCCGGGTGGCCTGGAATGGACCCGTCCGGCGCCCGACACGCTGTCGCTGTCCTTCAGCCTGCCCGCCGGCAGCTTCGCAACCGCGGTGCTGGCCGAACTTGGCGATGTCGCGGCCCAGACGCCCTTCTGACGATCGCGCACGTTGCCGTTCGTCGGCGGCATGCCCCCGGCACTGGCCTCCGCCGACAGTCGGCGTATAAGCCGAAGTGAGCCCGGCAGGGGCCGGGCACCGGTGCGCGCATGCACCGATTCGGAGGATGCCGTCATGAATGCGAAATTGCGCGTTGCGATGCTGTCGTTTTCGGTGGTGATGCTGTCGGCCTGCACGACGATGGACGGGGTGTCCCGCGTAGGGCCAGACCCCCCGCCCATGACGGAGGAGGAGCGCTACGTCGCCGAGGTCGAGCGGATCGCGCGCCGGCGGGGTATCGAGGTGGTCTGGGTAAATCGTCCCCAGTTCAAGGAAGATCTCGTCGCCAGCGCTGACGATTGACCCCTAGCGCCGCCTCGGCGCCAGCAGCACCAGCACCGCACCGGTCCCGCCCTGCGCGGCCGGTGCCGAATGGAACGCCAGCACGTCGCCGCGCTGGCGCAGCACGCGATCGACCACGTTCTTGACCACGGGCACCGCGGGGCCGCCGAAGGGCGCCTCGACGTGCAGCCCCTTGCCGTGCACCACGCGCACGCAGCCGAGCATTTCGCGGTGCGCGTGCGCAATGAACTCCCTCAGCACCCGCTCGGCCTGGTCGGCGTTGGCACCGTGCAGGTCAAGCTCGTCCTGCGCGGCGATCTCGCCGCGCTTGAGCCGTTTGAAGACGGGGGATGGCACGGATTCCCGCCGGTGGCTCAACACGTCGCCAGCGGCTACCGGGTCGGGTGCACTGACCGAGCGCATGGACCGGACGGCTTCGATCTCGTCCAGTTCCGCCATGCGCGCGCGTGGGCGGGGCGGTGGCACACCGGGCGCGCGTGGAGCCGCGCGAACGCCGCGCACCGGCCCCACGGCTTCGCGGAACAGCAGCGAATCGTCCTGCGGATCCTCGTCGCGGTCGTCGGGTGCGGGCGGGGGTTTCGGCATGCCGCCAGACTAGCGTGCAACCACTGCGCTTCAAGGGGTGCGATGGCGGCGGGCGTGTCGGCCAGGTGCCGGGCATCGGCTATCATGGCCCGGTCATGGCGCAGGGCCTGGTCGATGTCGAATCGGCGCCTCGCCATGCGTTGCAGGCGTACGTCCAAGGGAGTCCATGCAAGTTCTCGTAAGTAACGATGACGGGGTCGACGCACCCGGCATCCGCGTGCTCGCCGAAGGCCTGCGCGCGGCCGGCCACGAGGTGGTCGTGATCGCCCCGGACCGCGACCGCTCCGGCGCCAGCAACTCGCTCACCTTGGACATGCCGATCCGGGTAGTGCAACAGGACGAGGCCACGTGGCGCGTCTTCGGCACGCCCACCGACTGTGTCCACGTCGCAATCACCGGCATGTTGAAGGACGAGCCGGACATCGTGGTGTCGGGCATCAACAACACCGCGAACCTGGGCGACGACGTCATCTATTCGGGCACCGTCGCCGCGGCGATGGAGGGCCGCTTCCTCGGCCTGCCGTCGGTCGCGGTGTCGCTGGTGACCGCCGACCACGTGGGGCGTCACTACGAAACGGCGGCGCGCGCGGCGGCGGAAATCATCGCCCGCCTGCGCAGCGATCCGTTGCCGGCCGACACCATGCTCAACGTCAACGTGCCGGACCGGCCGTGGGACGAGATCGCAGGGTTTGAAGTCACGCGGCTGGGCAACCGCCACCGCGCCGAGGACTGCATTCCCCAGGAAGATCCGCGCGGCCGCCAGTGGTGGTGGATCGGCGCCGCCGGTCCCGAGCAGGATGCCGGTCCCGGCACCGATTTCCATGCCGTGCGCACCGGCCACATCTCGATTACCCCGATCCAGGTGGACCTTACCCGCTACCAGGCACTGGAACAGGTGGCCAGCTGGGTGGGCGGACTGCAGCAGTCGCTGGAGCGTGCATCGTGAGCCTGCGCATGCGACTGCAACCCGAGGCGATCGGTTCGGGCATGACCTCGCAGCGGGTGCGCGACCGGCTGGTCGACCGCCTGCGCGACAACGGCATTGGCGACGAGCGCGTCCTCAATGCCATCCGGACCGTGCCCCGGCACCTGTTCGTGGACGAGGCGCTCGCCATGCGCGCGTACGAGGACACTGCGCTGCCGATCGGCCACGGCCAGACCATCTCGCAGCCGTGGGTGGTGGCGAAGATGACCGAGGCGCTGCTGCAGGTGGCGCCTTCGCGCGTGCTGGAAATCGGTACGGGCTCGGGCTACCAGGCGGCCGTACTGGCGGCGCTGGGGCTCGAGGTGCATACGGTCGAGCGCATCGGCGAACTGCTTCGCACCGCGCGCAAGCGCTTCCGCCAGCTGGGCATGAACGTGCGCAGCAAGCACGATGACGGCCGAATCGGCTGGCCGGAGAACGGCCCGTTTGACGCGATCCTCGTGACCGCAGGTGCGCCCGCGGTGGTGGATGCGTTGACCGACCAGCTGGCGCCCGGAGGGCGGCTCATTGCCCCCGTGGGCGGCGCGACATCGCAGGTGCTGCTGCAGATCGACCGGGCGGCCGACGGTCGCCTCGAGCAGCGCGAGCTGGCCCCGGTCGTGTTCGTGCCATTGCGTTCCGGCCTAGTCGATTGACGGCCACCGTTGAAGCCGCGTTCACCCAT
>MIDV01000006.1:13144-16600 GCA_001830245.1 Lysobacterales bacterium RIFOXYA1_FULL_69_10
CAGGGCCCTGGCGGCCCCGTCGCCTTCCTCGCCAAAGGATTCTTCGACCGCATGATGCTTGCCCGTCCGCGCCTCCAGCCCGTTGCGTTCGCCTGCCTGATGGCGCTGACCCTGCTGCTGGGAGCCTGCTCCAGCACGGTGGTGCGTGAGTCCGGCGGGCCGGTGGCGATGTCCAAACCCAAGCACGGCGCGACGGCAGTGGTGAGGCGAGGCGACACGCTGTACCGCATTGCCACCGACAATGGCATACGGGCGCGCGATCTCGCGGCGTGGAATGGGATCCCGGCGCCCTACACCATTTATCCCGGACAGCGCCTGCGGTTGTATCCGCAGGCAGGCGGCGCGGTGGCCTCGCGTCCCGCCACGCCACGCACGACCCGGCCCTCTACGCGCCCCGCGCCGCAGCGGCCGCTGACGAGCACGCCGGCCCCGGCTCCGGTCGACAGCGGCGTCGCATGGCGCTGGCCGGCCGACGGTGACCTCATCGGCCGCTTCGTCGCGGGTGATCCGACCAAGCAGGGGATCGATATCGGCGGGCAGGCCGGTGCGCCCGTCCGTGCCGCGGGCGACGGCGTGGTGGTGTATTCCGGTTCGGGCCTGGTGGGCTATGGCGAACTGATCATCATCAAGCACAACGAACAGTGGCTCTCGGCCTACGGCCACAACCGCAACCGGCTGGTCAACGAGGGCGCGGTGGTGAAGGCCGGCCAGCAGATCGCCGAGCTGGGCCGCAGCGGCGCGCCGCGCGAGATGCTGCACTTCGAGGTGCGCCACAACGGCAAGCCGGTCGATCCCCTGCGATACCTGCCGCGACGCTGATCCAGTCGGCCCCGCGAGAGGCGGTGCCGGGTGGCTGTAACCCGGCGCTAGCCGCCTGCCAGGATGAATCCCGCAACCACGTTGCGTCCCTCACCCGCCAGGACGGTGTAGGTGCGGGCGGCGGCGTCGTTGGCCATGACTTCGATGCCGACGCCGAGGCGCAGGCACTCGGCCATCACTGCCGCGGGCGGGAATACCTGGGTGGCGCCCGTGCCGAGCACGACCACGTCCGGCGACATTGCCAGCAGCGGCTGCAGTGCGTCGGCGGTGAGCAGGGACGCGGCGGGCGGCGCCCAGTCCGCCAGCAACGCACCGGGCGCGATCACGAAACTCGACGTCAGCCGGCGGTCATTGACCAGCGCCGAGCGGCCGTCGGCGCCGCGCAGGACGTAGGCATGTTCGGCGGGTTCGAGGTTGAGCTGCATGGCGCGCCGCGTGGACCGTCAAGCGCGCGGCAGCACGATCTGCCGGCGGTCGCGGCTCTGGCGATACAGCACCGCGGTGTGGCCGATGCGCTGGACCAGCGCGGCACCGGTGCGACCCACCAGCGTGTCGATCATCGCGTCCCGCTCTTCGCGGTCACCGGCGGCGACCTTGACCTTGATCAGCTCGTGGTGCTCCAGAGCGCCATCGAGCTCGGTCACCAGCGCGTCGGTGATGCCCTTGCCGCCCACCTGGATCATCGCCTTGAGGCCGTGTGCCTGGCCGCGCAGGAAGCGGGTCTGGGCGGCGGTAAGCGGGGTCGGCATCGGGGCACGCAGTCGGGCTGGAACGGGCACGCAGGGTATCATGGCGTCCCCACGTTCCCGCCTCCCGACAGCCATGGCCACCCGCAGCAAGAGCAGCCAGCGCTGGCTCAAGGAGCACTTCTCCGACCCCTTCGTGAAGAAGGCCAAGGCCGAAGGCCTGAGGTCGCGTGCCGCCTACAAGCTGGAGGAGCTGGTCGAGCGCGACCGGCTGCTGCGCCCGGGCATGGTGGTCGTCGACCTCGGCGCCGCGCCCGGCGGGTGGTCCCAGTGGGTGCGGCAGGCGCTGGGCGAGCGCGGGCGGGTCATCGCGCTGGACATCCTCGACATGCCGCCGCTGGCCGGGGTGGAGTTCCTTCAGGGCGATTTCAAGGAGGACGCCGTCCTATCGCAGCTGGAGGCCCTGCTGGGCGGCACGTCGGTCGACCTTGTGCTGTCGGATATGGCCCCCAATAAGAGCGGGGTGGATGCGGTCGACATGCCCCGGGCGATGTACCTGTCCGAACTGGCGATGGATTTCGCCGATCGCCACCTGCGGGTGGGGGGCGATTTCCTGATCAAGCTGTTCCAGGGCGTGGGCTTTGACGACTACGTGAAGGAACTGCGCCGCCGCTATGAGAAGGTCGCGATCCGCAAGCCCGCGGCCTCCCGTAAACGCTCGCCGGAGGTATATGCGCTGGCACAGGGCAGGCGGGCACAAATTAAGTAAGGTGCAGGGTCCGATGAAGGACTCCGGGTGCGGGCGGATGCCGCAGCCGGCAAAGGCCTCCAACCCCGGATATGCAGTACCCCCACGTGCCACGGGCACGAACGAAATGAACGACGCCTCAGGCAGGAACGAATGAACGACTTGGCCAAGAATCTGTTGCTCTGGGTGATCGTCGCCGTAGTGCTGATGCTGGTGTTCCAGGCATTCGGCCCGCGCACGGTGGGCACCGGCGCGTCCAGCGAGGTCACCTACTCGCAGTTCCTGAACGATGTCGAGGCCGGCCGCGTCAAGTCGGTCGAGTACACCGAGAAGAGCGGCCTGTCCGGCAATACGCTGAAGTTCGAGCGCGCCGACGGCACCGCCGGTGTCACTAACGGTCCGCCGGACGATGCGCTGGTCAACGTGCTGGTGCGCGAGAACGTCGAGATCACCCGCGTGCCGCCGGACACCGGCCCGTCGCTGCTCTACATCCTCATCAATGTGCTGCCGTGGGTCCTGATCATCGGCGTGTGGATCTACTTCATGCGCCAGATGCAGCAGGGCGGCAGCAAAGGTGCGATGAGCTTCGGCAAGTCGCGCGCCAAGATGCAGGGCGAGAACGAGGTCAAGGTGACCTTCGCCGACGTGGCCGGCTGCGACGAGGCCAAGGAAGAGGTGGGCGAGCTGGTCGAGTTCCTGCGCGACCCGACCCGCTTCTCCAAGCTGGGCGGCAAGATCCCGCGCGGCGTGCTGATGGTCGGCCCGCCGGGCACCGGCAAGACGCTGCTGGCGCGCGCCATCGCCGGCGAGGCCAAGGTGCCGTTCTTCTCGATTTCCGGTTCGGACTTCGTCGAGATGTTCGTCGGCGTCGGCGCCAGCCGCGTGCGCGACATGTTCGAGCAGGCCAAGAAGCACGCGCCGTGCATCATCTTCATCGACGAGATCGACGCCGTCGGCCGCCACCGCGGTGCCGGCCTGGGCGGCGGCCACGACGAGCGCGAGCAGACCCTCAACCAGCTGCTGGTGGAGATGGACGGCTTCGAGGGCGGTGAGGGCGTGATCGTGATCGCCGCGACGAACCGTCCCGACGTGCTGGACCCGGCGCTGCTGCGCCCGGGCCGCTTTGACCGCCAGGTGGTGGTCGGCCTGCCGGACGTGAAGGGCCGCGAGCAGATCCTGCGCGTGCACATGCGCAAGCTGCCG